>RSAS01000066.1 GCA_003934145.1 Candidatus Viridilinea halotolerans
ACGCCCGCTGGAGTGGGGGCTGGGCGCGGCGAGCCTGATCGTGCCGTTGCTGCTGGTCGAGCAGAGTTTCGCGGGCGATCTCCGCTTTTTGGGCGTAGGACTCTTCTTGGCGGGCGTAAGCCTGGGCATGCTCGGTTGGCGTTGGCGCATGCCCTTCCTCGCCGGCGCGGCGCTGCTCAGTTGGGGCGGCACGATCACCGCCGATGTACTGTGGGGTACAGCCAGCCAGGATGTCGCCATGGGCTTAGTTCTCCTGATCTGGGTGCAGGTGCTGGCCGCGCTGGCGCAGCGCAGCATGGCTGCATTGCGGCTGCAACGCGCCCTTGTGCCACCGACAGAATTCCACCGCGCCATCTACGCCGCCAGCGGCGTGAGCAGTCTCCTCGCTATGTGGTTAAGCCTTGCTGGGCCTACGGCTGGCCCGGCGGCACTCCTCTTGTTGAGCCTCGCGCTGCTGAGTGGGCTGAGCGCGAGCCTCGAACGGCAGGCGGGGCTGGCTTGGCCGAGCATGGGCCTGGGGCTGGTGGGATGCTGGCTGGGCCTGTGGGCGCAGGGGCTGACATTGGACTGGATTGCCGCCTGGATGGTTCTCGGTCTCGTCGGCGTTAGTATCGTTGGCTGGGTGCTGCCGCGCCTCGGCCTGACGATCTGGGCAGCGCCGACGAACGAGGGTGCGGTAGTGGCGGCGCTGCTTTTGACGCTCCAGGCGGGCGCGGGGTCAGCCCTTGCCGACGAATTGCTCGCCCTCACCTTTGCGCTTGCCAGTTTGGGCCTGTTGCTGACCACGCTCGCCGTGCGCGAGCGGCAACTAGGCTACGCCTACGCGGCGGGCGCCGCCTTCGTCGGGGCGCTGTTCAGCCAACTGGCCGCCTGGGGCTTACGCCAGGCGCAGTGGTATGTTCTTCCCGCCGCAATCTACCTCATGGCCATGGCGAGCGGCCTGCGCCGCTTTCAGGGCCATCGCAAGCTCTCGCAGGTGATCGAGACCGCAGCAGTGGCGATGCTGCTCGGGCTGACCTTCGTGCAAGCCATTCGTGGCGAACACGGCATCTTCGGCGCGCTCCTGCTCTTTGGCGAAGCCCTGATCGTCGTGAGCTACGGCATGCTGACGCGCTTGCGTGTGCCCTTCATTGGCGGTATCAGCTTCTTCGTCGCCGGAGTGCTGTGGATGACCTTTACTACCGCACGCATAACCAACCAGTGGCTACTGTTCGGCATCGTCGGCCTCTTGATGATCGTCACCTACGTCATTCTTGAACGCTACCAGGAGCGCCTCGTGCGGGCGGGGCGCTTGTGGATGGACCAGTTAAGGACGTGGGGGTAAGGGATTGCGGGATGGCGTGCGTGGGAACCCGGTACTCGCACGCACCATCCCGCCGCGTGGTTCATGGGCGGACAGAAAGAGGTACTCAGCATGACCAAAGCCACAGCGTGACGTTTGCTCCAGTGCCGCAGCCAATTTCCTACGTCTCCACCACCAGCGTGCGCAGGCCCAACCACTGCGCTTGCGCATCCTTGCCTACCAGCAGCAACGTCACCTCAATCTCCCCCACGCGGTAGAGCGTGAGATCGTGCAAGTGGGTCGTCAGGGTGTCGCGCAGGTGGGCAAAACGTTGCGCCGTGGTGCGCTCCTCGGTACCGAACCATGCACGCTCGGCGGCGAGTTGGTTCAGCAGGGCAAGCGCATCGCCCGTAACGATGGGCGTGTCGGCACTGCGCTCCAGTGCCGCCAGGATGCCTTCGGGCGTGATCGGCCCATCCTCAGTCCAGTGAAAGGGCGTAAAGGGTGCATCGCTCTCGCTCGGCATCAACAGCCCCGCGGCGGCCTGCATGATCGCCGTCAGGGCGGCTGGTGGCTCCGGCGGTTGTAGTGTCGCTGGGGCGCTTGGCGGGGAGATTTCCGGGGGCTGCGGCTCCTCTGGCTCCGGCGCTGGTTCGTTCGTTGTCGGCATAAGGCCCCTTTTTTCTCCATTTGGCGTGCCGCGCAGGCGATAGCGCTCCTTGCGCGCCACATAGCGCTCGGCGGTGGCGCGGATCTGTGCAACCTGCTGGGCACTCAACGGGCGCACCACGCGCCCCGGAACGCCCAACACCAGCGAGCCGGGCGGTACCTGCATGCCCTCTGTCACGAGGGCGCGCGCCCCAATGATCGAACCGCGCCCGATGCGCGCTCCATTCAACACCACCGCGCCAATGCCCACCAAGACCTCATCTTCCACCACGGCACCATGCACAATCGCCCCATGGCCCAACGTCACCCAATCACCGATTACCACCGGGAAGCCGGGATCGCCGTGAATGATGCAGCCATCCTGCACGTTACAGCCCATTCCCAACGTAATGGGCACCGTATCGGCGCGCAAGACACTCATCGGCCAGATGCTGCACTCCGGCCCGATGGTGATCATGCCCGCCACAAAGGTCTGCGGGAAGACATATGCGCTCGGATGGATGTTGAACAGATCACGAAGGATCGAACCCTCTTCGCTCATACCCTTTGCTCCACTATGCTTGTTTGATGTCCCAGCGTGAGCCTACTTGAATAGGCTACGCCTCCTTAATAGTACCGCATCTGGCGGGGAGGGGTTTT
>RSAS01000379.1 GCA_003934145.1 Candidatus Viridilinea halotolerans
TGCGATTCCAGAAGGGGGCGCACACGTTTTCTGTCCGCCCTTAAACCCCCGCCGGCGGGGGCGCGGGGGCGAAGCCCCCGAAAAACCACCCCGTCTGGCGGGTGCGCGGGGGCGAAGCCCCCGCAGCATTCCCCCCGCCGGTGGGGGCGCGGGGGCATGGCCCCCGCAGCATTCCCCCGCCGGTGGGGTTCGGGGGCGAAGCCCCCGAAAAACCACCCCGTCCGGCGGGGGCGCGGGGGCATGGCCCCCGCAGCCTCCCCCCGCCGGCGGGGGCGCGGGGGCATGGCCCCCGCAGCATCCCCCCGCCGGCGGGGGCGCGGGGGCATGGCCCCCGCAGCATTCCCCCCGCCGGCGGGGGCGCGGGGGCGGCTACGCCGCCCCCGCAGATCTCCTTCGCGCAGCAAAAAAACCAAACACAGTATATAAGGCTTAGTATAACACCGCTATGACTCCCAACGAAACATTTCTTCATCCCGCGCCCGACTTCCCCATCGCTGCGGTGATGGACACGCTCAACCATACAATGGAACGCTACCCCCAGCCCCTGATTGACCAGATGGGCGACACGGGCACTACGCCTTTTCACGTCCTCATCGCCACCATTCTTAGTCTACGCACCAAAGATACGCTTACCGCAGTGGTCGCGCCGCGCCTCTTTGCCCAGGCTGAAACGCCAGCGGCACTGTTGGCCTTGGGTGAAGAACGCATCGCTGAACTGATCTATCCGGTAGGTTTTTATCGCAACAAAGCGCGTAGTATTATGCAGATTTGCCAATTACTGCTTCATACATACGCTGGCAACGTGCCTGCCGATCTCGATCAACTCTTAGCCCTGCCCGGCGTGGGGCGCAAGACGGCCAACCTGGTGCTGACGGCAGGCTACGGTCTGCCTGGCATCTGCGTAGACATCCACGTCCACCGTATTTGCAACCGTTGGGGCTACGTCCAGACCAACACCCCCGACGCGACCGAACTGGCGCTGCGGGCGCAACTCCCCCCGGCCTACTGGCTACAGATCAACCGCCTTTTGGTCACCTTGGGCCAAAACATCTGCCACCCGACCTCACCGAAGTGTTCGCAATGCCCTATCGCAGCCCACTGCGGGCGCATCGGGGTGGTGCGCATGCGCTGAGGCGGGGAGGCGGCAGCCGCTGGTAGTAGGCGCTTTAGCGCCGTAAGCCGCCCATGATAAGACCTCACAGGTCTTGCTCTGCTACACTGGAACGCCATCACCAAAGACCTGTGAGGTCTATGCTCGTCATTATTTGAAAGGTATGTGCCATGAACGGCGCTAAAGCGCCTACTACGAGCCTTGCTCTTGGGCGCTTTAGGCATGGTCTCAGGTTACTTTCCCGTTTGCGCCATGGGTAGTGCCGACTTTAGTCGGCATCCCATCGCATCCAAAGGCCTCAGCCGACTAAAGTCGGCACTACCTAGAGCGTAGACGGTAAAGTAGCGATAAACCATGTCTCAGGGTGGCAATGTGGCGCGAACCCACAGCGTGACTTTTGCTCTACTGCGAAATACCAGATCGCCCGCCTCCCCGCCTCACTGCTGCCCACTCACATCGCGCTGGCTCAGGATGCGCCAGGCGGCATAGGCAAAAGCGCAACTGTAGGCGATTACCACCAGTGTGGCTTGCCATGGCGACGGAAGAAATTGCAGGTCAAAGGCGCTAGTAAGCAGCGCCTGATCCAGGCCGAAGAGTTCGCCGTTGAGCACAACCAGGGTGGTGATGTTGGGCTGGAGTAGCAGGTTGATCATGATCAGCACCAACTCATTCACCAAGCCCAGCGAACTGAGCGAACCGGCGCCGACATCAAGCGCCAGAAAGATCAAGCCGCCGCCCATGCCCGCGAGTGCGGAACGGCCCCACGCGGCGCATGCCAGCGTCGCCAGCAGGTAGGGCAGAATCACCAGCAGCGCCCGCGCCATGCCCACCGGCAACATAAGCAGATCGCGCCCGCCCAAACGCTGCGGCAGACTCAACCACGCACTTACAATCAGAGCCAAGATGCTCCCCAAAACGAGCGCCAGCAACGTCGCCACAAGCAGCGCCAACAGCAACGCCAGCAACTTAGCCCAAAGGTAGCTACCACGGGCGGGCGCACGCGCCAGCAGCGTGCGCATTGTGCCCCAACTATAGTCGCTACCCAGCGCACCCGCCGCCAGAATGATCGCCAAAATACCGCCGGTACCATTGACTTGGCCCAAGACCGCACCAAAGACGCCGGGGAAACTGAGTTGCAGCTTAAGTTGCTCCACCTGCGCAGGGGCCAGCGCATGCAACTGTACACCCCCTATCGCGCCCATATGCAGCGCCAGCACCAGCGCCCAGAGCCCCTGCGCAAGCAGCAGCATACTCAGAAAGATCGCCAACAGCCCCCAAGCCAAGGGCCGTCGGCGCAGTTTTAGCCATTCGGCAGCGAAGAGATTGCGTAGCATGTGATGCTCCTTCGCCCTGCGGCGAGGGCATGGGGGCGGCGCAGTCCATACGCATCAACGTAAGCCTCTAACGGGCCTGCCGGCGGGGGTTCGGGGGCTTGGCCCCCGAAAAATTTCCCCTTCCAGCGGGGTTTTAGGGGCCGC
>RSAS01000732.1 GCA_003934145.1 Candidatus Viridilinea halotolerans
CGGGCGGCGGCACCTCGCGCAACCGGATGCACTCGGCACGCGACTACACCGGCCTCGAGATTATGCGCGTGCTGCGCGACGAAGCGCGTAACCTGCACATCCCTGTCGTTGAATTTTCGCCCGCGATTGAACTGCTCTGCGACGAACGCGGCCATGTCGCTGGGGCGGTGTTGGTGAACCTAGAGACCAAACGCTACCAGATTGTGCGCGCCAAGGCGACGATTATCACCACCGGGGGCTTGGGGCGCTTGCACATGCAGCAGTACCCGACCACCAACCACTACGGGGCCACCGCCGACGGCCTCGTGCTGGCCTACCGCGTCGGGGCGCAGTTGGTAGACCTTGATGCCATTCAGTACCACCCGACCGGGGCGGCCTTCCCGGCGCAAATGGCGGGCCTGCTGATCACCGAGAAGGTGCGTGGCCTGGGGGCCCAGCCGCTCAATGCCAAGGGCGAACAGTTTGTCTACCCGCTGGAGCCGCGTGACGTGGAGGCATCCGCCTTCATCCGCGAGTGCAGCCGCGACTTGGGCATCCCGACGCCCCACGGCATCCATGGCGTCTGGCTCGATGCGCCCATGGTGGACATCATTCACGGCCCAGGAACGATTCGTTCGGCGCTGCCAGCCATGTTCCGCATGTACACGCGCTTCGGCATTGATATGACCCGCGACCCGATCCTCGTCTTTCCGACGCTACACTACCAGAATGGCGGGATTATCACCGACGCCGACGGAGCCACCACCGTACCGGGGCTCTATGCAGCGGGCGAAGTGATGGGCGGCGTGCATGGCAAAAACCGGCTCATGGGCAACTCGCTGCTCGACTTCAACGTCTTCGGGCGGCGGGCCGGCATCGCAGCCGCCAACTACGTACGCGAGCTGGCGCAGCCCAAACACCTCAGCCTAGCGCATGTCGCCACCTACGAGCACCAGATGCGCGATGCGGGTGTCGTTACCACGCGCACCGCCCCGCGCATCCTGCCGGACTACCGGGGTAAGGAGGCGCTGGAACGCTATCTGGACATCCCGTTGTAGTTATGTTGTTGCGTTGGGGCGGCTGCGCCGCCCCAACGCAACAAAAAAGGGTGTTGTGGGGCTACGCCCCACGCCCCGCCGGACGGGGTTTAAGGGCGGACAGAACATTCGCTCGGCAAGTCACGGATAGGTGATTGGGATGCCACGGATGGCCCTCACCCCCTGCCCCCTCTCCCACGTTGTGGGAGAGGGGGGAAGAGATCGAGATTCCTGGCGTTGCCATGCGATTCCAGAAGGGGGCGCACACGTTTTCTGTCCGCCCTTAAACCGGACGGGGGGAGGATGCGAGGGAACCAGGTTCCCTCGCGCACCCTTCCCATAAAAAAGCGGTTTCGTGGCAATTTCTTAACCCAACGCGAAGAAAAAACAAAACCACCGTAACTTTTGGCCTCCTCAGACGGTACAAGAAGTGAGGAACTTCGCGTCTGAGGAGGATGCCCCGATGAGTATGCCCCCCGTCGATTTCGATGGTGCGTGGAAGTACGCCCTGGAACACTGTTTTCAGCCCTTTGTCGCTTTCTTCTTTCCCAAGACCGCCGCGCTGATCGACTGGCAGGAGCCCTTCACCTTTTGTGACAAGGAACTTGAACAACTCGACCCCGATCTGACGACGGGCAAACAGCGTGTGGACAAGTTGGTGCGTGTGCGTTTAGCCAATGGCCAAACGAGCTACATCTTTGTCCACATCGAGATCCAAGCCCAGACCGACGAACACTTTGCTGAACGCATGTATTGTTACCACGCACGCATCTTCGACCGTGAACGCTTGCCGGTGGCGAGCTTGTCGGTCTTGGGGGACGAAAGCCCGAGTTGGCGTCCGGATCACTTTGGCTACCAACTAGGTGAAACGAATTTGCGCTTAAGTTTTGGTGCGGTGAAGTTGCTGGATCTCGATCTGGCACTGCTTGAAGCGAGTAGCAACCTGATCGCGATCTTGACGCTCTTGCACCGTGATGCCCAAGCGACCCGCGGGCAGCCCGAGGAGCGCATGCGGCGCAAACTGGCCCGTTTTCGCTCCTTCCTACGCAAAGGGCACAAGGCATCTGATCTGCGCCTGCTCTATCGCTTCTTGGATCAGTTGTTGCGGCTCAATCGTGAGATGAATGAACAAGTGCGTGCAACAATGCGCCAAATTGAACAAGAGGAGGTTGGTATGGATACCTTTGTCACGAGTATTGAGGAGCTTGCTGCTGAGGAGGGTGAGGCACGCGGATTGGCGAAGGGCGAGGCGCTCGGATTGGTGAAGGGTGAGGCACGTGGCGAGGCACGCGGCATCGTGAAGGGACAGTGCCTCTTGGCGCTGCGCCAGATCACGCGCAGGTTTGGCCCACCGCCAACGGAAGTGCAGCAGCGTGTGGAAACGCTCTCCTCGGATGAACTCCTCGCGCTGGGTGAGGCGCTCTTCGAGGTTGCGAGTATGGAGGAATTGGTCGCGTGGCTCAAGCGGCGGGATTAGCGTGAGGCTCTGCCTGAGGCGCAAGCCCCGGTGGAGGTTCGGGGGCATGGCCCAATACCTTTCAAATAAGGGAGAGCATAGACCTCACAG
>RSAS01000278.1 GCA_003934145.1 Candidatus Viridilinea halotolerans
TCCCTCCTTCCTCCTCCCTCCTCCCTCCTCCCTAGTAACCCACCATGACTCTCTTTATCCTCAGCGGCATCATCATCCTCATCATCATCGTGCGCATGGGCATCCATGTTGTGCATGAGGGGCGCGAGCTTGCGCGGCAGCGCAAGCAGCAGCGCAAGCAGCACAAGCGTTGGCTGGAGCAGCAGGATGCCACGCGTGAGCAGCAGGCGGTCTCGCGTGGCGGGCGTTGGGTGTGGGTGCTGCTGGTGTTGCTGCTCGGCGTGGGCGGGGTGGTCTTTTGGCAGCGCAACTATGGTGGCTTGACTGACGGCATCCTGCAGAGTAGGCCGACGCTGGAGGTGGCGGTGCAGTTGCCGCTGAGTGGCAATGCGGCCCAGAGTGGCGTTCC
Organism: Candidatus Viridilinea halotolerans; assembly: GCA_003934145.1. GTDB lineage: Bacteria > Chloroflexota > Chloroflexia > Chloroflexales > Chloroflexaceae > Viridilinea > Viridilinea halotolerans. The sequence continues at coordinate 389 of RSAS01000278.1, forward strand.
GGCGGCGCAGGGCATTGAACTGGCCATTGAGACGGCCAATGCAGCGGAAGAGGGGCCACGCTTCAGCACCACGCCCTATGATGACCAGGGGAATGAAGAGGTTGCCCTCACGACGGCGCAGCGGATTATTGCCAGTGATGCGGCGCTGGTGCTTGGCCCAGCGTTTAGCGCACTCGCCATGCAGACGGGGCCGCTCTACGCGGAGGCCACTATGGTCTCGCTGCCGACCAATGCGACGTCGGATCTGATTACGCGTAACGCGACGACCTATCGTGTTCTCTTTAAGAATAGCGATCAGGGGGAGTTGATCGCCCACTATATCGCTCGTGTTTTGGAGAAGCGGCGCGTTGCCGTCTTTATGGACAGATCGAGCTATGGCGAGACGTTGCGTGCCGGGTTTGCGCCAGCAGCAGAGCGCTTGCGCCTGCAAACCAGCTATTACGTCTTCAGCAATGCCATCGAGATCAACCGCTTTGCCCAGGATGTGGCCAACAACCCCTTTATGCCGCAGCCGGCGGTGGTGATGTTTACCGGCGAGCGTGATGCCGCACGGATTCTGGTGACCCTACAGCGTTTGGGGGTGGAAGGCCCCTTTTTTGGGCCGGATACAATTGGCAAGCCGAGCTTTTTGGAGTTATTGAAGAACCAACCCGAAGAGCGGCGCGAACCGGGCTATTTTAGCCGTAATCTCTATGCCTTAGCGCCGGTGATTCTCGACTCGGCGTCACGCGAGATCTTAGACTTTGCCGAACGCTACCGGGCGCGTTTTGGCGTTGAGCCGGATTGGCCAGCCGTGGCGGGCTATGATGCGGCGACGGTGGCGGTGGCGGCGCTGCGGGCGACGGAGGAGGATCCGTTGGCGAGTCGTGATCTGTTGACGCGACGGGTTGCGCTGGGCACCTTTCTCAATCGGCTGAGCGACCCCGAGGATGCCTTGCCGGGGTTGTTGGGGCCGCTCTGGTTTGATCAAGATCGTTCACGCCCGCAGGCGATTCGGGTAGGCCGCTTCCAGCAGGGCCGCTTCGAGTCGGCCCCGGTGCAGCTTACGCGCGTGATGATTCCCGACCCGACGGAGCAGCGTTCGGGCGCGCTCTTTCCCCTGCTGGGGGGGGGCTTTGCCGGCTTCCAGACGGTGGTTTATACGGGAATACAGCTCAATGAGGTGACACGACTCGATCTGCATGGCGCGAGCTTCCATGCCGATTTCTACCTCTGGATGCGCTTTACTCAGCGCAGCAGTGACCCCAACCGCCCCGACCCGACGCAGATCGCCTTTCCTACCATGCTCAGTGGCACCTTTGATGCCGAACAGCCCTTGGTGCAACGCGCCATGCGTGACGGGACGGAGTATTATTTGTGGCATGTGCAGGGTGAGTTTGCTGCGCCCTTTGATGTGCGGCGCTTTCCGTTTGATCAGCAGCAATTGGCGATCACCTTCTTCCACCCCGAAGCGACGGCGGAGAAGTTGGTCTATGTGGTAGACCAGAGGGTTCCAGCGGAGTTGGCGGAGCAGGCGGCGGGCAACGCCCTAAACGAAGCCGTGGCCTCGGGTGTCGTGGCCCCAGAGGTGTTGGCGCAACTGGAGCAGTGGCAGCCGGTGCAGATCAGAACAGGGCGGGAGGATCAGGTGACGGGGACGCTGCTCGGCGACCCGTTGCGGCGTCAGAGCAGCGAGCCATTGGAGCGTTCCGGCTTTGGCGTCACATTGACGCTTGCCCGCCAGGCGCAGAGCGCGGTGCTGCCGATAGTACTACCTCTACTGGTCATGAGCTTGGTCTTGTGGTTGGCCCTCTTGCTGCCCGCAAAATTTGCTATTGCGCCGGTATGGCTCGCCCTCTTGGGGGCCTTGGGTGGGATCGTCCCTTTGTATGCCATGGGCCAACAGATCGGGATGATAGGCTATATACTGCCGATTATCAACCTCTTTTACGTCTATTTTGCACTCGTCGTTTTAGCGGGATTCGCCGCATTTTTGGTGCGCTTCTGTGATCAGCATGCCTACCGTTTAGCGGCATGGCGTATCCTTTACAGTACACGGATTGTCTACAGCCTATTGCTCCTGTATGCACTGGCGCTGATGGGGAGGTTCTGGTTTACGTAATTGTGTGTTGTCCACACCCTCTTTCGTCACACGCCACTGGAGACTCCTGCATGCCTATGCTCTCACTCGCTACTATTGCTGCAGCAGGCACCGCCTCAGCCCTCTGGCTGCGCCAACGCGCTACGCGACGCCCCAGCGTCCAACCTTACGTCTTGCCCCCGAAAGAGGAGGTCGTAGAGGCGCGCCTGCCGATGGCAGCCCGCGAGTGGCAACATGCCTGGGCGCGGCTCGATGATCGCTACCACCGCTTCATCCATCGTTACATCAACACCCGTCTCAACGCCGGACGTCAAGCGCAGTGGCAGAGCCTCGTGGAGGAGGAGATCGAAGTCGTAATCAGCCCTGAAGCCAAAGTGGAAAACTGGCGTCTGGCGCGCAACAGCGGCATTGCCCTCACGGCTGCCCTCGCCTATCTTGCTCCGGTTTGGATGACCATCACCATCCCTCTCGCTATCTACGAGGTGTATAGCAACATCCTCTTTGCCCGCGACCGCTTCCGGCTTGCCCGGCGCATCGAGATGGAACAACTCTTTCCGCTCGTCGTCGGTGGCCTTTGGCTCACCGGATACTTCATCACAGGTGCGGTGAGCATGCTCATCTACGATATGGCGATGAAGATGGCCTATCTCGCCCAGGATCGCACCCGCGCCCGCCTCATCAACGTTCTTGGCACGCAGCCGCGCCATGTCTGGGTGCTGGTAGATGGGGCCGAGATTGAAATTCCTCTTGAGCAACTTGCCCCCAATGCAACCTTGGTTGTCCAAGCGGGCCAGACGGTTCCCGTTGATGGGACGATCTTGGCCGGTCATGCGACGCTCGATCAGCAACGTCTCACCGGCGAAGAGCAGCCCATCGAAAAAGGTCCCGGTGATGCCGCCCTCGCCGGGACTCTTGTCTTGAGTGGCCACCTGCACATCCAGGTCGAAAAGACCGGCAACGAGACCCTGGCCGCCCAGATTGGCCACATCCTGGAACAGACGCTCAGCCACCACCTTGTGGTTGAGCAGCGTGCCCGCCGCATGGCCAATGCTTGGGTGACACCCTCCTTGCTCACCTCTTCAGCAACCCTTGTCACTCTGGGCCTCAAGCGCGCCGTTGCCGTGATCATCAACATGCCAGCGGTTGATATGGCTATCATCGGGCCACTCACCCTGATGAACTATCTCAACCTCGCGAGTCGCAGTCACATTCTCATTAAAGATGGCCGCGCCTTAGAGTTGCTGCATACCGTAGATACCGTCATTTTTGATAAAACCGGCACGCTCACCTTTGGCTCGCTCAACGTCTGTGCTATCTACTGTGAAGACACAACAGCGGAAGACCTCATTTTGACCTACGCCGCCGCCGCTGAACAGCGCCAGAGCCATCCGCTGGCCCAAGCCATTGTGGATGCAGCGGTAGCACGGTGCCTCAGCATCCCAGCCATCGCCAACACCCAAGTTGAGCTTGGCTACGGGCTGCGCGTTTGGCTAAAAGAGGGGGCAACCGACGATCCTGCCGCCACCCAGCAGGAACATGAAGCTCATGCCCGCCTCATTCGCGTCGGCAGCGAACGCTTTATGGCCATGGAAGCCCTTCCCATCCCAGAAACACTACAGACCATCCATGCCACCTGTCAGGCGCAAGGTCACAGCCTCGTCTTTGTCGCCCGCGATACGCAGATCATCGGCGCGATTGAGCTACAGCCCACCGTGCGCCCCGAAGCCGCCGCCGTCATCGCCGCGCTGAAGGAGCGCAAAATCACCACCATGATCATCTCCGGCGACCAAGAAGCGCCTACGCGCAAACTCGCCGCAGAGCTACAGGTTGACCGCTACTACGCCAATGTTCTCCCCACCGCCAAGGGGACCATCGTCGCCGAACTGCAAGCGGCAGGACGCACCGTCTGCTTCGTTGGCGACGGCATCAACGATGCGCTGGCGCTCAAACAGGCCCACATCTCCATCTCACTCCGCGGCGCCACCAGCGTCGCCACCGACACCGCCGCGATTGTCATGATGGATCAGAGCCTACAGAACCTACCCGCCCTGATCGATCTTAGCCACGAACTCAACCGCAACATCACTACCAACTTAGCGCTTACCACCATTCCTGCAATTGGTGTCGTTGGCGGTGTTTTGTTTTTTAATTTTGGCATTCCCATTTCATTGGGTGCATTCACCGTCACATTCGCACTTAGTATCGCTAACGCCATGGCACCCACCCGGCGTGAGCAGATAACCGACATGTGAGGATGTATAGTCCAAACTGGACTATACTTTTTAGTCCAAACTGGACTATACCTGCTTTATACCTACGGTCTAGTGACATACCTTGAGCGCTAGAATAGGCTGCATAGTGTCATATTGGCATATGTTCTCTGCCTTGGGATGCTATGTTACAGATCAAACTTCTTGGTTCCCCAGAGATTCGGCGTGATGGCGTGGTGCTGAATGAGATCACGAGTAGAAAGGCGTTGGCCCTGCTCTTCTTCTTGGTCACGACAGAACGTCACCATTTTCGCGACAAGTTGGCGGGGTTATTTTGGTATGATATGCCTGATATTCAGGCACGCAAAAATTTGCGTAACCTGATACCATGTCTACGTCTCTCTTTTAGCTCATATATCACGATCAATCGCCATACTTTGGGGATAGATCCATCGGCACCGATATGGTGTGATGTGCAGCGTTTTCAGCAAGCGTTGGAGGGCCATGGGCAGGCGATCGCCTTAGCGCAGCTTGAGGAGGTCTTGGCGCTCTATCAGGGAGAGTTTCTACAGGGGTTCTATGTAGCGGATGCGCCGGTGTTTGAAGAGTGGATGTTGAGTCAGCGCAACCATTTAGCGCGGTTGATGACGCAGGGGTTGGAGGGTTGGGCCGAACGCGCCTTCGCTGAAGGACACTACCAACAGGGCTTGCAGGCAACGGAACGGTTATTGCAGTTTGAACCATGGAACGAAAAAGCACATCAGTTGCAGATGCTCTTGTTGGCAGCGCGTGGCGAACGTGAACGGGCGCTGCTGCAATTTGATTGGTGTGCCCATGAGCTGCGTAAAGAGTTTCAGTTTGAACCGGATGCAAAAACACATGATATTTACATGCATATTAAAAATGGGTTGTTTCATGATGTCAGACACGAGGTACATGCAACAGCGATGAGCATCTTCAACAGAATCATGCCAAGCCAAGCGCCGTCCACCGTTGCGCTGCTGCCGCGTGCTTGGACAACAGCAAGCGAGCAGCCACTCTATGGCCGTGAAGGGGAGTTGGGCCAACTAGAGCAATGGCTGCTGCGTGATCGCTGTCGGCTGATTACGCTGAGTGGGCGCATGGGGAGTGGCAAGACGGCGCTGATCCAGGCGTTGGGGCAGCGCATGCAGCGTGGCGCGACATGGGGGCAGCCGTGGTGCGTGCTGTCGCAGTCGGTACGCATGGTCACCGACCTGAACGAGATCTATGCCCACTGGTTGCAGCACCTCGTGCCGGGTTGCCACGTCCTCCATGCGGCTGAATATCCCGTGCTGCTCTTGCAGCAACTGCGCCAGCAGCCTTGCCTGTTGGTATTGGATGATCTAGACTGGCTGCTACACAGCGCAGCGCACAAACCGCAGCAGCGTGAGTTGTGGGGGCTGATCGAGATGCTGCTCAGCCACGAGCATCAGAGTTGCCTGGTGCTGATCGGGCGGAGCATCCCACCCTTCAACGCCTATTTTGCCTTTACTTCGCCCTTGGTGCGCCATTTGCCCTTGACGGGCTTGAGCTATGCGGCGGCCTATGATCTGTTGCAAGGCTACCAACTCAAGGGCAGCCTGATCCACCAACGCCAACTGATTGAGCAGCACGATGCCCTGCCGCTCTTTTTACACTTGGCTGCCCGCGAGTTTGCCACGACCTACGGGGGCTACCTGGACTGTTACGAGCAGCCAGATCTGCCGCTGCTTGAGGTGGTGGGGAGTGTGTTGGATGTAGAGTTTGCCAACTTGGGGCAGACCGGGCGCTTAGTCATGCACCTGCTGGCCGCAGTTCCCCAAGCGCTGACGTTGACACAGATAACCCAAGCGCTGCACGCCAAAGGAACCTGCTGCGATCTCTGGCCTGTGATCCAGCAGTTGGTTCAAGCGGCACTCATCATCTCGCTTGATGGCACCTTTACCCTGAGTAGCATGGTGCGAAGCTACGTCCGTTTGCGTCTGGTCGAAGCACCAAGCGTACCCCAGTTGTTGGGTGGCCCTGGGTTGGCGCGTGAGGCGGAGGAGGCGTGAGGCGGGGAGGAAGGAGGAAGGAGGAAGGAGGAAGGAGGCGGACAGAACATTCGCTCGGCAAGCCACCATTCCTGCAATTGGTGTCGTTGGCGGTATTTTGTTTTTTAATTTTGGCATTCCCATTTCATTGGGTGCATTCACCGTCACATTCGCACTTAGTATCGCTAACGCCATGATACCCACCCGGCGTGAGCAGATAACCGACATGTGAAGAGGTATAGTCCAAACTGGACTCTATCTGCTTTCACTTACGCCTGATTCAGAACCGGCCATTCCAGATTGACAGTTGTAGTGCCGACTTTAGTCGGCTTCCGGTGGTATCAGCCAACTAAAGCCAGCACTACAGGCAGCACAGAGTGTCAAGTGCGTTTGAAACATGTGTTGCGCCTGAAAGAGAGAGACCATGTTCGCTACAACCGTCTTGATTACTGGCAGTATCGTCTACGCCGGAGTACGCATCATGCGTAAGCGCAAAGGCAAGCGCACCCCCGTCTGGTTGGCCCAATCCGATGGCACAACAGAACAGAGCTATGCCCAGTTGGTTGAGCCGGAAGAGGAGACGGCGCTGGCGGTCGAACGCGATCTCAATACCAACTACGCCTTGGCGACTATCTCGCTCAGCTTAGATATCGTTGCCGCGCTGATCTATCAGCCGCTGCGTTGGGTGAGTATGCCCATGGATATTTATAACTTGGCAACGATCCTTGACGATGCCTATGCGGGTTTTTTCGATGCGCGGCGCAGTGTGCAGATCCTTTCGGCAACAACCACGGTGTTGATCTTTATGTTTGCCGACCAGATCGTCATGGTTTCTCTGGTGCAGTGGTGCTATTTCACCTACCAGAAGGTGCGTTTTGATCTGCGGCAGCGTTTGGTGGAATTGGCGAACACGCCAGAGATGGCGTGGCGTCAGGCGTATGTGCGGCGTGAGGCGTGAGGCGTGAGGCGTGAGGCGTGAGGAAGAGAATAGGTGATTGAGATGCTACGTAATGGCCCTCACCCCTGGCCCATCTCCCGCTTGCGGGTTTAAGGGCGGACAGAACATTTGCTCGGCAAGTCACGGATAGGTAATTGGGATGCCACGAATGGCCCTCACCCCCTGCCCCCTCTCCCACGTTGTGGGAGAGGGGGCAGGGGGGTGAGGGTCAACCGGCGCATTATCATAATGAATAGGTAGTGCCGACTTTAGTCGGCTGAGGTCTTGGGATGCGACGGGAAGCCGACTAAAGTCGGCACTACGATGGTAAAGCGAGAAGTCCCCTTCTGAAACCTTGTCTAATACCAATTACCATTGAGCATGCCGCATGCCCAATGACAATCTAGCGCATTGAGATGCCAAGCTCGGCTTTCAGCTATCGGCTATCGGTTATCGGATTTGGTATAAGATATCCTTCCCCTATGAAACAACCCTCTCCTCCTCCTCCTCGACCGAACCCTTGGTTCTTGATGCCGCGCCCGCAGCCGCAGGCGACGTTGCGTATCTTTGGTTTTCCCCATGCGGGCGGGGGGAGTCTGCTCTTTCGTCCGTGGTTGGCGCAGACGCCAAGCCATGTCGAGTGGTGCCTGGCAGCATTGCCGGGGCGTGAACAGCGGCTCAATGAGCCGCCACTGGCACAGATGGGGCCGTTGCTGGAGGGGTTGGCGTTGGCGATAGCGCCGCTGCTCGATAGGCCAGCGATTTTTTTGGGCCATAGTATGGGGGCGTTTATCGCCTTTGAGTTGATCCGTAAACTCATGGCGCGTGGTTGGGCTGGGCCGCAGCTTTTGGCGGTTTCGGGGCAGCGAGCGCCCCATTTGCCCGATCCAAAGCCGCCCTTCTACCATTTGCCCGATGCGGAGTTCGTTGCCGCAATCCAACGCACCTACCAGTCGATCCCGCAGGAGTTGTTGGCGGATAGAGCGTTGTTGCAGATCTTTCTGCCGGCAATGCGCGCCGACTTTACCCTGATTGACACCTACCGCTACCAACCTGGCCCGCCGCTACCGCTGCCGATTGTGGCCTTTGGTGGCACAGATGATGCGCTGGTGCCAGCGGCGAATTTGGCGGCATGGGCGCAGCATACGCGAAGTAGTTTTCGCCAGCATCTCTTTGCCGGGGGCCATTTCTTTTTGCATGGGGTGCGGCAGGAGATGTTGACGTGTATGTTGCGTGGTGAGTGACGAGTGACGAGTGGTGAGTGACGAGTGGTGAGTGGCGAGTGACGAGTGGCGAGTGACGAGTGACGAGTGGCGAGCGGGATCAATGCTCTCTCTATTCTTCCGCTCTGGCGGCGCAGCCGCCCAAACGTCGGGCAAAACGTATGCTCAAGTTTTCACAGCGTCTGCGCAGCGCCTCGTGGCAGGCGCGGCAACTCCTGCGTGATGTGGGGGCGTTGGTGGCCGATGTGCCGGTGCAGGCGGCGGTGGTGGAGGCGTATACGCAGTCGGCGGATGTGGTAACGGTGGCGATGAACGATGTCCAGACCTGGGCCGTGCGGCGTAATCATGGGTTGCGTCTGGTGGTGCAACCCGCCGCGCAATTGCACGGGCCACCTGTGGCCTTTTCGCTCTGGCAGCGACGCACGCGCTACCTAGCGCAGTGGGGTTTGGTGCCGCGTTGGCGTCTGGCTGGGCGGGCGTGGGGTGCGTGGCTGCGCGACGCGGAAGAGCGGTATCAGCAGTGGGTACACGATACCATTGACCCACTCTTTGGCAAAGATCGCTACCACCATTTGCGCGCCTTGTCGGGGGGGCGGGCTGCCGATCTGACGCCGGTGCAGCGCCGCGCTAATAATATGTTGGCGTGGGGCGGGGCCGGCGCCGGCTTGAGCCTCGGGGCGCTGGCGCTCGGTCTGCCGTTTGGTGCGGTGTCGCTGGGTTTTGGGCTGGTGATCATGTATCCGGGTTTGCGTTTGGCCTACCAGCGCGCCGTGCATGAGCGAAAATTGAGTTATATTCATATTGGTATTCTGTATGGCATGGGCATGTATGCCACCGGCCACCTCGCCCTCGGTGCAATGGGTATTCTGGTTGGAGCGGTGGCCTACAAGATTGCGGCGCTGAACGAGGCGATGTTGCGCCAGCAGATGGTGCAGATCTTTGGCACCCAGCCGCGCACCGTCTGGCGCTTGGTCGAGGGGGTCGAGACGGAGATGCCCTTTGCGGAGGTGCAACGGGGCGATGTGTTGGTCTTTGATGCGGGCCAGCAGCTTCCGGTCGATGGGGTGGTGGTGGGCGGGGCGGCGGCGCTCGATCAGCATATGCTGACGGGTGAAGCGCAGTTGGTGGATAAGGGGGTGGGTGACGCGGTGCTGGCGGCGACGCTGGTGGTGCGCGGGCGCATTTTGGTTGAGGTGCGTGAGGCGGGGACGGCGACGACAGCGGCGCAGATTGGGGAGATGCTGAACCGTTCAAAGTTGCACCGGCTGTCGGTTGAGGAGAAGGCGCTGAAGATTGCCGATCGTTCGTTGTGGCCGATGCTCGCGGTAAGTAGCGCGGCACTGCTGTTGAGTGGGCCGGTGAGTGCGTTGGCGGTGATTGGCTGTAACTATACGCTGAATATGGTTGGTGCCACGCCGGTCATTTTGCTAAAGTTTCTCAACCATAGCGCCCACGCGGGCGTATTGGTGAAGGAGAGTGGGGCGTTAGAACGACTACAGGTGGTAGATACGTTCGTTTTTGATAAGACAGGTACTTTAACTCTGGAGCAGCCTCATGTAGCGGCGCTGCATCCGGCGGCGGGGGGCGCTGCGACGGAGGTGTTGCGCCTGGCGGCGGCGGCGGAGCAGCGCCAGAGCCATCCGTTGGCGAAGGCGATCTTGGCAGCGGCGGCGGAGCAGCATCTGACCGTACCTGCGGTGGAAGAGGCGAGCTACGAAATTGGCTATGGCTTAAAGGTGCGTTTGCAGGCGACGGCGGGTGAGCAAGCGGTGGTGCATGTGGGGAGCGAGCGCTTTCTGGCCGCTGAAGGGATGGCCATTCCTAGCGAACTCGCCGCCCTCGGTGGCACGGCGCATGAACGGGGCACCACCCTGGTCTGGGTGGCGTGCAACCAAGTGGTGTTGGGGGCGATTGAACTGGCCGCGACGGTGCGCCCGGAGGCGCACGCGGTGGTGCAGGCGTTGCAGCGGCGGGGCATCAGATGTGTGATCATTTCGGGCGATCAGGAGGCACCCACGCGCCAGTTGGCGGCGAGCCTCGGCATTGAGGAGTACTTTGCCAGCACCTTGCCGAGCCACAAAGCGGAGCGGGTGGCGGCCTTGAAAGCGGCGGGGCGCACCGTCTGCTTTGTCGGCGATGGCATCAACGACGCGATTGCCTTGCGCGAAGCGAACGTTTCGGTCTCGTTGGCTGGTGCAACGACAGCGGCAATCGATACCGCCCAGGTAATCCTGATCAAGAACGACCTGCGCCAGTTGTTGGTCTTGTTCGATCTGGTTGACACCATGCAGCGCGACATCAAGCAGCAATTCGGCACCTACTTGGCGTGGAGCGTCTTGGCTGCTGGTGGCGTGATCTTCTTCAACGGCGGCTTTCTGGTGAGCCAGACGCTGCTCATGGCTTCGCTAGCCACTTCGGTGGGCTTATTTTTGCTGCCGGTACGTTTAGGTGGGGGAACAGGAGGAGAGGGGCGTGAGATCACCCTTTCTCCGTAGGGATGGGCTTCTTGACACGAAGGCGTGCAGGCGCAGAGCTTGGTGAGCGTTCCGCTCTAAGGCGTTTCTAAGGCGATACGCTAGTTTAATGAGTGTAGGGTGGTATCCTACGCCGCGCTGAACGATGGGGAGTGTGTGAGGGAGTCCGGTTTCCCTTCTAGATGTTTTGGGTGGTTATTGTGGCTCAGTTTCAGCAGTGCATGTCTGATCAGCCAGCAGAGAAGACAACGGCCCCGAGTGACGCGATTGCCATCATCGGGATGGGCTGCCGCTTTCCGGGGGGGAGTGATAGCCCCGCAGCGTTTTGGCAAGTATTGGTTGAGGGACGCGATGCGGTGTGCGCTCTGCCAGTGTCGCGTTGCCGCGCCGATGCTCCCTCGCCGATCTATGGCGGCTTTCTGGAGCAGGTGGATCAGTTTGATGCGGCCTTCTTTGGCATTGCACCGCGCGAGGCGCTTGCGCTTGATCCGCAGCAACGTTTGGTGTTGGAGGTGGGATGGGAGGCGTTGGAGCATGCTGGGATAGATCCCCATTGGCTGTTTGATCAGCCGGTAGGGGTCTTTCTTGGTGCTTGTTTTCATGATTATGCCTTGCTAAGCCAGCAGCAGCCGCTCGATTCGCCGCAGCGGGAACTCCACCGGCTGACGGGAACGATTCTGGGTGCGTTGGCTGGCCGTTTGGCCTACCATTTGGGCGTGGTGGGGCCGGCCTTGGTGGTGGATACGACCTCCTCTTCGTCGCTGGTGGCGGTGCATCAGGCATGCCAGAGTCTGCGGACGCAGGAGTGCGATCTCGCGTTGGCGGGTGGGGTTAATCTGATTCTAGACGATGCGTGGGCGGATGTGGCCTTTGCTGCTGAAGATTCGATCCATGCGCCTGATGGGCGTTGTAAGGTCTTTGATGCGGCGGCGGACGGCTTTGGCCGCGGGGAGGGTTGCGGCATTGTGGTGCTGAAGCGGTTGCGTCAGGCCGAGGCGGATGGCGACCCGATCCTGGGGATTATCCGGAGTTCGCTGGTGAACCAGGATGGGCGGAGTAGTGGTCTGTCGGCACCGAATGGGCGTTCGCAGGAGTTGCTCATCCGCCAGGCGTTACGCCAAGCCGGGTGTAGCCCGGCTGAGGTGGGCTATGTTGAGGCGCACGGGACGGGGACGAAACTGGGTGATGCGGTTGAACTGGGCACGCTGGCCACCGTCTTTGGTGAGCGCGATAGGCCCCTCTGGATTGGGTCGGTGAAGAGCAACATCGCTCACCTCGAGGCGGCGGCGGGCATTGCTGGGTTCATAAAGGTAGTCTTGGCCTTGCAACACGGCCAGATTCCGCCCCATCTGCACCTGCACCAGCCCAATCCCCAATTTGACTGGGCGCGGTTGCCGCTCCAGATTCCGCAGCAACTAGAGGCTTGGCCCGGCCCGCGCCGCATCGCTGGGGTGAATTCGTTTGGCATCAGCGGGACGAACGCGCATGTGGTGGTCGAGGGGTGGGATGGCCCTCACCCCCCTGCCCCCCTTCGACTACGCTCAGTGCAAGCCTCTCCCGTAAGCGGGAGAGGGGGGACAGAACATTCGCTTGGCCAGCCACGGATAGGTGATTGGGCTGCCCCGGATGGCCCTCACCCCCCTGCCCCCCT
>RSAS01000822.1 GCA_003934145.1 Candidatus Viridilinea halotolerans
TGCCGCTGCCGCGGCGGGGGTGCGGGGGCATGGCCCCCGCAAAACCCCCATTCCGCTGGGGTGGATGCGGAGGGGCCAAGCCCTCCGCACCTCTCGTCAAACGGTAAAGTACATTGCCGCGCAGCGAAACCATGTCTTAGGGGAGAGACGCTCTATTCTTCCTCGATCCTACCATACTCAATGGTACAATGTGATTCAGGCGGAAGCGCCAAGAATCTCGGCACCTTCGCCTTGTGGTGATTCATGTAGTGATCCAAAGCCGCCCATGACCCAACGTTCCACAATTTTCCCGCCCCTCGAAACGCGTTTGGCGCGCTACCTTGGCGACGAGGCGGCAGCGACGCTGGTGCGTGGCACTGGGCGCGATTTTGATGGCTACCTGGCGCTTGCTCAGCTCGCGGGGGCGCGCTATACCATTTCGACCTACCTGCCGCGCCGTTTGGTTGCGCGTGAGTTGCGCAGTACCACGCAGGGGCCGTGGCTGGAGTGGGTTGAGGGTGCCTTGCTCTTTGCCGATGTGAGTGGCTCGACCGCCCTCGCCGAGCGGCTTACGGCCTTGGGCCGCGAGGGGGCCGAGGTGGTTACGGCGACGCTGGATCGCTATTTTGGGACGATGATTGAGTTGATTGAACATGCCCAGGGCGATCTGCTCAATTTTGGCGGCGATGCGCTGTTGGTGCTCTTTGCGGGCGAACATGGCGCGTGTGCTGCCACCCACACTGCGCTGCGTCTGCTCGATCAGTTGGCCGATTTCACCGCTGAAGTGCCCGGCATCGGCACCTTTCCGCTGACGATGCACATTGGCGTGGCCGCTGGCGCAGTCGCGTTGGTGAGTGCCGGGCCGCCGCAGGCGCTGCGTTATAGCGCCATGGGCGCTACGGTGCGCAACGTCGCTCGCGCCGAGGGGCGCGCGGGCAAGGGCGAACTGGTGCTCGATCTTCACGCATGGACGGCGCTGGCCGACCGCGCTGATGGTGTGCCTCTCGCCGATGGTTTTGTGCGCGTGCATGCGCTGCAACCAGCCAATCTGCCGCCGCCACCGCCAGCGCCACCCGATCCGCCCGCGCCCCAATTCTCGCTGGAGGGCATGGATCTGCTCTGCGATCAACTGGATCGCCTTAGTCCTTACCTGCCGAGCGATCTGCTCAGTCGCATTCTGGCTGATCCTAATCGTTCGCGCGTCGAGGCCGATCTGCGCCCGGTGACGGTGATTTTTGCCCAGGTTGCTGGTCTCAGCAGCCTTGTCGAGAGCCTGCCGCCCGATTTAGCGGCGGCGGTGGTGGATGCATTGCTGCGCCCGATGCACGCGGCGGTGGCGCAGATGGGCGGTTTTATCAATAAACTTGACCTTGCCGAAGAGGGCGATAAGATTATGGCCGTCTTTGGTGCGCCCGTCGCCCACGAGGATCACGCCGAACGCGCCGGACGGGCGGCGCTACGTATGCTCCACGCGGGCCAAACGCAGGTGCGCACGGCCCTTGCGGCCCTGATTGGCCCTGCGCATCCCGCCCTGAACGAACTCAGTATGCGTATTGGTCTCAATACCGGCAATGTTTTTGCGGGAAACGTTGGCACTGCCAGCCGCAAAGAGTATACCGTCATGGGCGATGCGGTGAATGTGGCCGCCCGCGTGATGGGTGCCGCCGCGTGGGACGAGATTCGCTGCGCGTCTGCCACTGCCGCGCTCGCTGGCCATGCGCTTGAGTTCAACGATCAGCAGATGGTGACGCTGCGCGGCAAGAGTGAGCCGCTGGCGCTGTTGCGTATCGTGGGGCAGCGCGAGGCAGCCCTTGCGCCCGATGAGCAGCCGTTGGTGCCGCTTATCGGGCGCAGCGCCGAACTGGCCTGGCTGCGCGGCCATCTTGAAGGTACGCACGCCGGCCACGGGCGCGCCGTGCGCATTCAGGGCGAAGCTGGCATCGGCAAGACCCGCCTAGTCAATGAACTGCTCAATGAAGCGCCCCACTTCCGCCTCCTGATGGTGCGCTGCCTCGCCTTTGAACTCTCGACGCCCTATGCGCCCTGGGGCGGCATCTTGCGTGCCCTCTGTGCCATTGTGGGCGGCGACGACCAGCCAACGCGCCACCAGAAGTTGAGCGCGGTCTTGGTCGCGGCTGGCATCAGCGCCGACGACTGGCTGCCGCTTTTGGCCGAACTGGTGCGCCTTGAGGCTGCCGATAGCATCGTCGTGCGTGCGCTCGATCCCGGCCAACGCCAAGAGCGTCGTTTTGCCCTGCTGCGCGATCTCCTGCGCTACGCCGCGCAGCAACAACCGCTGCTGCTGCTCTTCGATAATCTGCACTGGGCCGATCAGGTTTCGCTCGATCTCTGGCAATACCTGACCGCCCAGATCGCCCAGCAGCGCATCCTTATGCTGGGATTGCACCGTGGCGAGATCTGTTGGGGCAGCGGGCCGCAGGGTGATCACGCCGATCGCTTGGAGCTTGGCCCGCTGAGCGATGAGGCCGCCGCGCTTCTGATCGCCCAATTGGCGGGCAGCCACCCACTGGATGCGACCCTCTACCAGCGCCTCGTCGAACGGGCGGCGGGTAATCCCCTCTTCATTGAGGAGCTGTTGCACGCCGTCGGCAGCCACGCCGATAGCCTCGACGAATTGCCCGATAGCCTCAATGGTCTGCTGCTGGCACGCATTGACCGCCTGGATGAGCCGTCGCGTGCCCTGCTGCGCGTCGCCGCCGTGGTGGGCCAACGCTTCCCGGTGAGCATCATTCACTCGATTCATGCTACAAATTACCAGGGCGACTTCAACGTGCTGCTGCGCCGCCTGCTCGATCTCGATGCCGCCGAGCTGACCGCCACCGAACGCGAGCGCCCCGAACGGATTCATCACTTTCGTCACGCCCTGCTCCACGAGGTCGCCTACCAGAGCCTACTCTACGCCCGCCGCCGCGAATTGCACCGGCGTATCGCCGAACATCTCGAAACCATTCATGCCAAAGAGTTGCAGCATCTACGCGCACAGTACGCCAGCGGCGGCCTTGTGCAGATCGGACGCAACGGCTCGCTGCTCAGTCGGGCGGCCCGCACCAACAGCGGCGCGATCTTCCTGCTGGCCCACCACTATCGGCTGAGCGACCAACCCGAACGGGCCGTGCCCTACCTGCTGCTGGCCGGCCATACCGCCCGCGACGACTACGCCAACGATCAGGCCATGCAGCACTACCGCTGGGCGATTGAAGCGCTTGGCAACCATACCGACGACCCATACGCCTGGGAAGCGCACGAAGCTCTCGGTGACGTGTTGTGCATCCTGGGCCACTACGAGGAGGCGATTAACGAGTATGCGGCCCTGATCGACCCGGCGCTGCTTGCGGCGGGTGCAACGCCTGCCATGCCGCCCGCTGTCGCCGCTGAGGTGCTGCGTAGTTGGGGCGATGCCCTCGAAAAGCAGGGGCGCTACCGCGAAGCCCTCGAACGGCTGCGCAGCGCCGAAGCGTTCTGTCGCAACAACCTCGACACCGTTTCGCCCCTGCTGCTCGCCGCGATCTACGCCGATATGGGCCAAGTGCTGCGGCGGCTGGGCGAACTCGATCAAGCCCTTGAAATCTGCCGCTACGGTCTGACGCGCATCCGCAACGACGCAGGCAGTTGCGAAGATGAACGCATCGAGGCCGATCTGCAACAACTCATGGGCACGCTCTACGCCATGCGCGGCACCTACGACGAAGCGCGCTTCCACTTTGGCAATGCCCTCGCCGCCCAAGAATCGATTGACGACCTCTACGGCTGTGCGCGCTCCCACAACAACCTGGGCTATTTGGCCCAATTGCAGAGCGACTACGCCCGCGCCGTCGGCCACTACAGCCAAGCCGAACAGCTCGCCCGCAAAATCAGTGCCAAATACATCCTCAGTAGCGTCCTGCTCAACGTCGGCTATGGCTACTATCGCCTTGATCGTTATGCCGAAGCCGAGTCCGCTTGCCGCGACGCCATGGCCCTCTGCGCCGCAATGGGCGACCAGGCGGGAGTGGCCCAAGCCGACGACACACTCGGCCTGATCGCCTACAGCCGCGGCGACTACGACGCGGCCATAAGCGCTTACCGCCGCGCCCTCGTCATCTACCGCGCCCAGCAGAGTACCTACCAAGAGGGCAACACCCTCGCGCTGCTCGCCGTCGCCCATTGCGCCCGCAACGAAGCCCCACTCGCCCACGAACTGGCGCAACAAGCCCTCGAACTCGCCCGCCAGAGCCAACTGCCCCAACTCGAAGTGGAGGCGCTGAATGCCCGCGCCGAAGCCGGGCTCGTAGCGAGCCGCGACCCGGCGCGGGCCGCAGAACGGGACGAAATTCTCGCAACTGCCGCCCTGCATGCCACCAATGCTGCTACAATTGCTATGAGTCTTGGCAGCAAACTCGATCAAGGCATCGCGCTACGGCTCTGCGGCGACATCGCCGCCCAGCGCGGGCAACCCTTCGCGGAACACTTTCATGCCGCCCTAGCGCTACTCAAAGCCACCAACAGCAACTTCGAGTACGCCCGCACCCTCGCCCGCCTCGGTAGCGCCCTCGCCGCATGTAACGATCCCGCCGCTGCTGCGTATCTAGAACAAGCACGCACTACATTCCAGGCGATTGGCGCCCAAGGCGAGTTGTCGCGTATGGGCTAATCTAGGGGGCAAGCCCCATCGCTACTTTTGTTGCGTGTTGGCGGCTTCGCCGCCAACACGCAACAAAAAGGGTGTGACTAAAAGGCGTAGGAAGGGTGCGCGAGGGAACCTGGTTCCCTCGCATCCTCCCCCCGTCCGGCGAGGCGTGGGGCGCAGCCCTACAAGTTTTGGCCACACCCCAACAAAAAAGGGTTTGGGGGCGGCCTTGCCGCCCCCAAACCCCCACCACAAGGAGTACCACCATGTCCCAAGAAGCCGTCCAGCAGGTCATTGGCCGCGCCATCACCGACGCGGAGTTCCGCCAGCAGTTGATCAGCGACGCCCGCACCGCCTGTGCCGACTACCAACTGAACGACGAGGAGTTGGCTGCGCTCGAAGCGCTCGACCACGAAAGCCTCAAGGCCTTCGCCGGGCAACTCGACGCCCGCCTCTCGAAGAGCGCCGGGCGTGGGTTTATTTAGGCATTCGCGCACAAGAAAATGCGGGGGCGGCGGTGCCGCCCCCGCATTTTCTTGTGCGCGTGACCAGACCTTGTGGGAAGGATACGCAGGAACTTGATTCCCGCGCATCCTTCCCACCGCCCAGCGGATGCTCCCAAAACCCTTGTCGAAAAGCAAAAAAGCGTTAAAATGAGACTAAATTTATTATCGCGCTTTGTCGTTCAGGCATGCCCATGTCCCATGCTGCGCCCGCCAACTCCGCTTTCACGCTGATCCTTCAGCACTCCATACCCCAGCTTGCCGCTGCCACCGATCAGGCCACGCTTACCCAGGCTGGCCTCGCAGCGCTGCAAATGCTCTTGCCCCGCCATCAAGTTGCCCTTGATTGGCACGCGGCATCCCCCCCCTCCGCTGCCTTTCGCATGCCGCTGGAGGCGGCTGGCCAGCAGGTGGGCTGGTTGCTCCTTGAGCCCGCGCCGCCCGATGCCGACCAGCTTCCCGCGTTGCATCTACTCGCTAACGTGTTGGCCGCGTTGACCCTGGCGCTCCAATGCGCCCCCAGCCCCCTCGCGCAGTGCCAAGCCGCCCTGCGCCCGCGCCTCGCGCAACTCCGTGGCAGCGCGACGCTGCAACCGCTCTGCGCCACGCTCTGCGCCCTGGCCCTTGAGGTGCTGCCCTTTGCGCATGTCGGCTTTACCATGCGCTACCGTGATAGCGACTGGATCGAGTTGGCCTACCTGCAGCTTAACGCTGGCGCGACCCTCAGTCAGATCTATTGGCGTGTCGGCAGCAGCCTCAGCAGCGCCGTGATGGCCGATGGTGAATTGATCGTCGCCGATAACTACAACGCCGAGTGTGAACGGCGCGGTATGCCTAGCTTTCAAGATATAGTGCCGCTGCCGATGCTCGCTTGGATGGGCGCACCACTGCGTGATCAGGGTCAGATCTTTGGCACTATCTTTGCCTTCAGCCACGATGCGGATGTCGTCGCCGATGCCGCCGCAGTCCAGATCTTCGCTTGGCTGGCCGACGAGGTTGGCCCACTGCTACGCGCCGCCCAACGCTACGAGTGGGCCGCCGAAGAGGTGCGTCAGCGCGAGACGTTGATCAACATTAGCCGCGCCATCACCTCCAGCCTCGATCCCGAAGCCGTGCCGACGCTCATTCTCGAACGCGCCCCCGATCTGCTCGGTGCCGAAGAGAGTTCGCTGCTGCTGCTCGACGAAACTACCGGCGAACTTGTCTTCCACTACGCCGCCGGCCCCGCTGGCCGCCAACTCCTCGGCCAGCGTCTCCCCCCCGGCACCGGCGTCGCCGGTCACGTCGTCAGTAGCGGCAAGGCCGCCATTGTCAACGACACCCGCGACGATGGCCGTTTCTACCGCGCCCTCGATGGCGATACCGGCTTTACCACCCGCTCGATCATCGCCGTGCCTCTGCGCAGCCGCGACGGTGTGCGCGGCGTCCTTGAAGTCCTCAACCGGCGCAACAACGCCCCCTTCATTGACGCCGATTGTCTGCTGCTCGCAGCGCTCGCCGACCAAGCCATCATCGCCCTCGAAAACGCCAGCCGCTTCGCTTCGCTCGATCAGGCGCTTACCCGCCGCGTCCAAGAGCTCGATCGGCTCAACGCCCGCCTGCAAACCATCCTGCGCGCCGCCAATACGCTGCACGCCGAGCGCCCCCTCGATGATCTGCTCAGCCAAATCGTCAGCCTCGTCAGTAGCAGTTCCGGCTTCCGCAGCGCCATGATCGCCCTCGTGCGCCGCGAACGCACCAACGAGCCCTATCTCGAACAGGTCGCCGCCACCAGCCCCCTCCCGCCGAGCTTCCCCAGCCGCGACGAGCGCCAGCCGCTCGCTGCGCTTACCGCCCAGCTTCGCCCTGAGTTTCAGCGCGGCAACGTGACCTATCTGATCGGAGGACAGTTCGCCCACACACCTGATCCTGTTACCACAAGTGTGTTGGAAACCACCATCTCGGTTGTCAGCCCCAGTGGCCCCTGGCAACCCCACGAGACACTCATCTGCCTCCTACGCGATAGTCGCGGCGAACTCTTGGGGCTGCTCGTTTTTGCCAATCCCGAAGACGGCCAACGCCCCAGCGCCGAGCAGGTGCAACTGCTCGAAATCCTTGCCAACCAAGCCGCCGCCGCGCTCGAAAATGCCAATCTCTACACCAACCAGCAACAGAGCCTCAACCGCATGCTGGCGCTCAACGGCCTGGGGCGCGCCATTAGCACCACCCTGCGCTCGCCACAACAGATCTACGAACTGACCGCCCGTGGCATGCAAGAACTGAGCGACGCCCGCTGGGCGGCGGTCTTTGTGGCCGATGCGACCGCCGATGAGTTCTACCTCTACCAAACGTTCCACAACGGCCACGACCCCATCGGCGCGGTGCTGCCCCTCGCGCAAGAGACCGTCACCACGCGCCGCCCTACGCGCCGCCTCGCCCAACCCAATGGCAACCACGAGGCCATGATCGCCATTCCGCTGCGCGGCTCGCGCCAAGACCTCGGCGCGATCTGTATTGGCTATGGCGAAGGTCTGCCCAGCGACGCGACCGTCGAGATGCTCATCCTCTTCGCCAGCCAAGCCGCCACCGCCGTCGAGAGCATCGGCCTGCTCGGGGCGGTACGCCAGGGCCGCGACCAACTCGCTTCGATTATGGCCTCCACCCGCGAAGGCATGCTGCTGCTCGACGAAGAGGGGCGCGTCGCCGTCGCCAATGATGCCTTCGTCCAACTGGCCAGTAGCGGCGCATGGGCCGTGCCTGCCCCCGCCAGCCCCGAACTCACCGCCTTGCCCATGGGCACCCTGCTCGATCGCTGGCAGGCCCACGCCCACTTCGCCCGCCCCGAACTGAGCCAGCTCTGGATGGGTATCACCGCCGTAGCCAACGGCGAAGAGGGCTTTGGCTCCGGCCAACTCAACAGCACCACCCCTAGCCCGCGTAGCCTCGAATGGACTGTCTTGCGCGCCACTCAGGCCGAGGCTGCCCGCAGCAACGAGCCAGCCGAAGACGCCCACGGCCCCTGGCCCATCCTCCTCACGGTGCGCGACATCACGGCGCTCAAAGAGACCGAACGGCTGCGCAGCGACCTCACCAACATGATGGTTCACGACTTGCGCAGCCCGCTCACCAGCGTCATGACATCCATTGATATGATCTTTCGCGGCATCACCGGCGAAGTCAACCCCACCCAACGCGAAATCCTCTCGATTGCCTACACCAGCGCCCAACACCTGCTCAACATGGTCAACCTGCTGCTCGACATCAGCCGCCTCGAAGGCGGGCGCATGCCCATCGATCGGCGCATGGTGCCCATCAACGAGCTGCTCACCCAGGCCGTTGACCGCATGGGCGTGATTGCACGCAGCAAAAGTATTGTCATCACCCATCAAGTCGCCAGCGAAATCACCCACGTATACGCCGACGAAGAATTACTCTTGCGCGTCTTGCAAAATCTGCTCGACAACGCCCTCAAATTCAGCCCACGCGCCGGTACCGTCTGGCTCCTCGCCGAAGCCGAGGGCAACCACCAGATTCGCTTCAGCGTCCGCGACGAAGGCGGCGGCATCCCCGCCGTCGACCGCGAAAAAATCTTTGCCAAATTTGGCCAAGCCGGCAACAACCGCAGCTCTGGCAGCGGCCTCGGCCTCACCTTCTGCAAACTCGTCGTCGAAGCCCACGGCGGGCACATCTGGGTCGAAAGCGATGTCGGCGAAGGCAGCACCTTCTTCCTCACCCTGCCCGTGCGCACAGGATAGCGGGGCAACCAGCGCAGGGTGTGCCAATACGTCAGATTTTTTGACGCAACGGCACAAAGGCAGTAGCGCAAAACGCACACTGTCACCTGGAGTATCAAATGGCCCGCAGGCCCGTGGCTGGTGAGAAACAAAAGTTCTGTCACCCTGAGCGCAGCGAAGGGTCTCTTGCCAGTCGAAAAGAGCTGCTGCGCTCGGCATGACAAAAGCCACAGCGTTACTTTTGCGGTATTGTGCGCAGCGTTTTTGGCTCTACGTGGGCATCTTCGCATATCTTGAAAAACCTCGCTCCATCCCGTTTGTATCTAAGGATCACACTGTGGTATGGTACTATTGGCATAACACAACTTTAACCTGTGGGGCCATACCCCCCATACGTATGAACGTAAGCCTTCCGGCGGGAGGGCGGGGGAGGCTGCGCCTCCCCCGAAAAACGCTTTTTGTGCCGTGTTGGCGGCTTTGCTGCCAACACGATACCAAAAACAGGGTTTGGGGCTTGCCCCTGCCACGCATCTACTGTCTGCATCTGCAAGGCTCTGTACCATGAATGGCCATTCCTCCACCGCTGACCAATCCGACCTCCTCCGCTCATCCGCCTACCTCCAAGCCATTGTCCAAGCAGCGGCGCAACCCATCTATGCTATGAATCCCCAAGGGTTGGTCCTCACTTGGAACGCTGCCGCTGAACGGGTCTTTGGCTGGTCTGGTGCCGAGGTGATCGGACGGCCCTTACCCTTTATTGGGCCGGATGAACAGGCTGAGCATGAGCGTCTGCTCGCGCAAGCGTTGCGCGAGGAACTGCCGTCCGTGGTTGAAGTACACCGCCAGCGCCGCGACGGCACCCCGGTGGAGTTGAGTTTCTCGACCTCGTTGGTGCGCGATGCGGCGGGCCAACCCCAAGTCATTGTCGTCGTGGCTACCGATATTACGGCGCAACGCGCCGCAACCGAGGCGCTTCGTGTCTCCGAAGCCCGTTTCCGCCTCTTGGCAGAACATGCTCAGGATATTATTTATCGTTTTCGTCTCTACCCCGATACTGCTTTTGAATATGTAAGTCCTTCAGTTACCGCGATTACGGGCTATACACCGGAAGATCACTATACCGATCCCAATATGGGCATGCGGCTGATTCATCCTGATGATCTGCCGTTGATGCAACAGCTTCTAAGTGATAGCGTAAAACCACACGATCAGCCAACCGTGTTGCGTTGGGTGCATCGTGATGGCCATCCTATTTGGACCGAGCATCGTAATGTCTGCTTCTGTGACGAGACAGGACGCGTCGTGGCCGTCGAGGGCATTGCCCGCGATATTACCGAGCGCATCGAGGCGGCGACCATGCTCGACCGCTACCGCCTGCTCTCCGAACATGCCCGCGATATTGTCCTCTTCATCGATCCCGAAAGCGGCACCATTCTTGAAGCCAACCACGCCGCTATTGAAGCCTACGGCTACAGCCGCGAGCAACTTATCGGCGCGCCTGTGATCGAACTGCGTTCACCCGAAACACGCGACCGCTTCCCGGCCCAGATGGCGCGCGCCATGGCCGAAGGCATTCTCTTCGAGACTGAACACTGCCGTGTTGATGGCACAACATTTCCCGTTGAGGTCAGTTCCACGCGGGCGACGATTAATGGCAAGACGACGATGCTAAGTATCGTCCGTGATATTAGCGCCCGCCGTCGCGGCGAGGCCGAGCGCGATCTCCTCCGTTCCGCCCTCGCCGCCGCCGCCAATGCCGTCGTCATTACCAACGCTCAGGGCCATGTTCAGTGGGCCAACCCCGCCTTCACCACCCTCACCGGCTACAGTGTCGCGGAGGTCTTGGGTCATAAGACCTCCGTGCTGCGCTCGGGGCGCCATGATCCCAGCTTCTACAGCGACATCTGGCAAAAGATTCTCTCCGGCCATGTTTGGCATGGCGAGTTGATCAATCGGCGCAAAGATGGCAGCCTCTACACCGAAGAGATGACCATCACGCCGGTGCGCACCAATGGCCAGATTGCCCATTTTGTCGCGATTAAACAAGAAGTAACCAGCCGCGTCGAGCGGCGGCGCGAACACGAAGCCCTCTTGAGCATCGCTGCCACCCTGCGCCAGACGCGCAGCCGCGCCGAATTGATGCCCACACTGCTCCAACAGACCTGCATCCTGCTTGATGTCGAATCGGCGGCGCTGGGCATGCGCGACCCCGCTACCGGCGATACCGTCTTTGAATTGGGCTTTGGGCGCTGGGATGTGTTACGCGGCATTCGCCTGTCTCCCGGCGTCAGTGTCAGTGGCCGCGTCATGCTTACGGGCAATCTCTACCATAGCGATGATATTGAACAGGACGATAGCTTCGTTCAACCCGACCTAAAGAATGGCGTCCGTGCCGCCGTTTGTGCGCCGCTGAGTGTAGACGATGCGATCATTGGTGTCCTCTGGGTCGGACGTCAGGCACCGCTCAGCCCCGCCGAAGCGCGCCTCGTCGCCGCCATCGCCGATCTCGCCGCGAGCGCCATCCATCGTGCCACACTCACCGAGCAGACTGAACGCCGTTTACGCCGCCTCATGGCACTGCGCACCATTGATCATGTGATCACCGGCAGTTTCGATGTGCGTCTCAGCCTCAACGCCGTCCTCGAACAGGTCGTGCAGCAACTGGAAGTTGACGCCGCCGCGGTGCTGCTGCTCAACGCCCACAGCCTCACCCTCGAACACGCCGCCTCACGCGGCTTCCGCACCAACGCCATCCTCTCGTCTCACGTCCGTCTCGGCAGCGGGCTGGCCGGCAAGGCGGCCCTCGAACGGCGCTTGCTGATCGAACAGCACGTCAGCCGCGCCGATAGCGGCTTCTTGCGCGGCGCCCTGATCATGGCCGAAGGCTTCGAGAGCTACATCGCCATTCCGCTCTTGGCCAAAGGCCAAGTGCGCGGCATCCTTGAGGTCTTCCACCGTGCGCCGCTCGCCATCGAAGTGGAGTGGCTCGACTTCCTCGAAACCCTCGCCAGCCAAGCCGCCGTCGCCGTAGACAACGCCGAACTCTTTGAGCGCATGGAACGGGCCAATAGCGAAATGGCGCTCGCCTACGACACCACGCTCGAAGGTTGGTCGCGGGCGCTCGAACTGCGCGACAAAGAGACCGACGGCCACTCGCAGCGTGTCACTAGCCTGACGATTGCCCTCGCCCGCGCCATGGGCATCAGCGAAGCCGAGATTGTCCACGTCCGCCGTGGCGCGCTGCTCCACGACATCGGCAAAATGGGCATCCCCGACGCTATTCTGCTCAAACCCGGCCCGCTCACCGCCGAAGAGCGCGAAGTGATCAAGTTGCATCCGGGCTACGCCTATGAACTGCTGCGCCCCATTCCCTACCTACGCCCAGCGCTCGACATTCCCTACTGCCACCACGAAAAATGGGACGGCAGCGGCTACCCGCGCGGACTCAAGGGCGAAGAGATTCCTATTGCTGCCCGCATCTTCGCCGTCGTTGACGTCTTCGATGCCGTCACCTCCGACCGCCCCTACCAGCGCGCCTGGCCCATCGAACGCGCCATCAATATGATCCGCGAAGAGGCAGGGCGCCACTTCGATCCCGAAGTGGTCGCCGCATTCCTCTGGCTCATCGCCGACCAAGCGCGCGACGAGTGATAAGGCGGCGCGAACCCCACAGGGTGACTTTTGCTCTACGGCCAAAAAAGGGTGGGTGTGACCAAAATGTGTAGGTAGGGTGCGCGAGGGAACCCGGTTCCCTCGCATCCTCCCCCCGTCCAACGAGTCGCCGCCGCCCGCTGGGGGTTTGGTCTACAAGCCAAGATAGGGCGCGGCCAAGCGGCGAAACATGCCACCATGCCATGAGTCGGCGGCCAAGGGCTGTCTGGCTGAGGAGTAGCAGCGCCAAGCCGAGAGCAACAATGCCGCCACTGGCGCTCAGCAGCCATGCGCCCCAAGCCGGGGCTGCGCATTTAACTTCGATGCCATGCAGGGTTGCCACCACGCCAGCGGTGAGGGAGTCATCACGCAGGGCCGGATTGAGCAGGGTGGATTGTTGCCCCTTACACCGATATCTTATGGGTGTGACCAAAATGTGTAGGTAGGGGGGGCGGGGGAACTTGGTTCCCCCGCATTTCCTCCTGTCCGGCGGGGTTGTAGGGCACCGCCCTACAGA
>RSAS01000303.1 GCA_003934145.1 Candidatus Viridilinea halotolerans
GCGATTCCAGAAGGGGGCGCACACGTTTTCTGTCCGCCCTTAAACCCCCGCCGGAAGGAGCGCTTTTTCGGGGGCCATGCCCCCGCGCCCCCGCCCGGCTATCCATTACCCACAAACCTGTAGATACCCTACGTAGGGGCGCAGCAGCGGCAATCCCCCGCAAGCGTGTGCCGATCCAAGGGCCCCAGGCCGCTGCTGCGCCCTGGGGCGATCCGCGCCCGGCCCCCCGTGCGCGCTCCCAAGGTGCCCGGCCCCCATAGACCTCACAGGTCTTTGCTGATGGCGTTCCAGTGCAGAAGAGCAAGACCTGTGAGGTCTTAGGGAAGCAGAAACTTTTAAACATTCCAACAGCCTGTCACCCTGAGCGCAGCGAAGGGTCTCTTCTCGCCGAAGAGAGACCCTTCGCTGCGCTCAGGGTGACAAAGCAGTGGGGCAATCAATAAAATCCGCTTCCCTTATTTGAAACGTATTGGCATGGGGGCCTTGCGGCTTGGGGCGTTCCAGGCAGGGTGATGGCGACGGGTTTTTTTCACTTCATGGTGAGGAGATACGATGGAATCTTCGCTCCCTCAACGCCGTGCCAGCGCGCGGGGCCAGCATTGGCATCTCGTGCGCTGGCTGCCGATCTGGTTGTTGGCTCTGCCCATGCTTGTCTTTTTGGTGCTACCACTGCTGGCACTCGTGTTGCGGTTGGAGTGGAGCGAGTTCTGGGTGAACTTGACTGATAGCATGGTGCTTCAGGCCGTGCGCTTGAGCCTAATGACAACGCTGCTGACGACGGTGCTATCCGTTGTGCTGGGCGGGCCACTCGCCTACCTGTTGGCCCGTCGTACCTTTCGGGGCCGTGCGATCATTGACACGCTGATCGATCTGCCGATGGTGTTGCCGCCTGCCGTGGCCGGGATTGCCTTGCTGATGGCTTTCGGGCGGCGCGGGCTTATCGGCGCACCGCTGGCCGAATTAGGCATTAGCATGAGTTTTACCCCGGTAGCGGTGGTGTTGGCCCAATGTTTTGTGGCCGCGCCCTACTTTGTGAAGGCCGCTATCACGGGCTTTGCTGGAGTGGATCGTGAGCTTGAGCAGGCGGCAGCCCTTGATGGCGCAAGCCATGCCCAAGTTCTGTGGCATATTACGATTCCTCTGGCTTGGCCCGTGCTCTTCAGCGGTGCGGTGATGACTTGGGCGCGCGCGCTCGGTGAGTTTGGAGCGACAATCATCTTTGCCGGTAATCTGCCCGGACGTACCCAGACGATGCCCTTGGCGATCTATTTGGGCTTTGAGCGTAACTTGGATTTGGCCGTGATTCTCGCCGTGATTTTGCTTGCTATTTCGTTCGGCGTGTTGACGCTGGTCAAGGGCGTCCTTAAGCAGCGCGTCGGCGTGAGGTAGACGTGTACGATGACGGAAGGCTTGGTGGAGGCCATGCATGGGCGTTGCCGTGACGGGAGGGCACGGCAGCGCTGCGCCCCTACGCCGCGTCTCTGTCTTATCACCCCACCTCGGCGCCCAAGGCCCCTAGTCCCTGGCGCTCGGCGGCTGTGAGGCCACGCGCCCCTTGTAGCTTCAGGCCGTCGTAGGGGGGGCGGGGCATCGGCATGCTGCGTAGGTTGTGGCCCGTGTCCACCGACCAGACGCGCACGCTGCCATCTTCGCTACCGCTGCTCGCTTCATGGCCGTCGCGGCTGATCCGTGAATTGCAGCAGGTGCTCAAGGAGCAACTCTACGCCTTTGTGCGCGATTTCAACATCGATCTGCTCATTGCCGAGGGCGAGAAGATCTACACGCTCGATGATGTCTACCGCGACACCGATCTCGTCACCGTATCCGTTCAGGGGGGGGGGGCACGATCCGCTACGATCATGACGACAATATGCTCTTACGTTTCACCGCGAAGGGGGCGAAGACCGCGAAGACCGCGAAGAAAGGCGGTGACGGTATCCCATATGCCCGATCTTCGCGTACTTCGCGTACTTCGCTCTCTTCGCGGTAACATAAAAGAGCCTCTCCCCTGAACGGATACTGAAATGTTCAAGCGTGATCTGTTGAAGCATTACACTACCTCAATATCGAAAGGAAGATCAGCATGGGCCTGCGCGATTGCCTTGAATCGCTCCTCAACTCGGCGTAAGCTGTTCGTGGCGTAGGTAATTGAAACTTGGAAGTCAGGGTTGGCCAGGAGATTGTAGAAACGTTGGTAAAACTCGTCAACGTGCTGTGTGACAAACGCTTCGCTATAGCGCGTCATCAGCACCGAGTAGACATCGAACAGCGCGATATTGATCACATTGCGACTTGCGTTGGGGTCGGTATGCTTGCGGAAGGCGTGGCGCTGAAAGATCTGGTAGTTGTTGCACATACTACGCTGGAACGGTACAGTCAATTGCTCCGTGATCCAAGCGTTCGACTGGGTGTTAATCATCTTGAGTGTGCGGGCCAGAAAAGCGTCCATGTCGCTACTACTCTGGCGGTAGCCATCAACGCCGAAGCACAGAAAGGCGCAGAAGCGATTGATCGCCTCGCGGTCTCGCATGGTATTGCTGTTGAGACTACCGCCGGTGGCCCGGAGAAAATCGACACTCTCGGCTTGATCTTTGAGCCAGCGCGTAGATGGGCCGACATAGAGACTGTTGCGCATCTGCTGGCGGCTCAGGGGCACCCCGCTATTAACGCGATCGAAGATGTCGAGACGGGCCCGTTCGGGTACCTTGGCATCGATGAGGTACAGAATGAGTTGGGTGTCCTCGATACGGTTTTGTAGCTTAGGCGGTAGATCATTGAAGCGCATACCGTTGAGTTGCAGACTCTCGCGGTGCTCGTTTGGTTCGCCGCTGTCGGTACCGAGGCCACGCAGAGCCAACTCATTACGGAGAAAACGCTGAAGCGTGGAGAGACGCTGCAACCCATCAACAACGATAATCTTGCCCTCCTCATTCTCAGCGAGGTAGAAGACGGGTAAGGGAATACGCATCAGGGTCGACTCGATCAGCTTGCTCTGCTTCGCCTCGTTCCAAACGAAATCACGCTGGAAGTCTGGGTTGAGAATGAAATGGCCCTTATCCATGCGCCTAACCACATCGAAGACCGTGCGCTGCTCGGAACGGATGAGCAGGCTATCAATCGGGTAATCGCCCAAGTCGAAGGCAGGATTGTCCAAGCCCTCAGGGGCAACCTCACCGCTAGTGGGGGTGCCGGGGACGATACCGGCACGGGCGAGTTCGTCACGGATGGACTCCACATGGGCACGCCCTGCATCTGTAATGCGCCACTGTGGGGCAGCAGCATCGTAGGGGTGGACGTGGCCGTCCTCGACGGCATTGCGGCTAATCAGGCTACGCAAGGTGTCGCGGCCCTGCTGTGAGAGTACCGCCCCGCCCATGTAGCGCTCAATCGCATAGTAGAGATCACGCATCACGGCCTCACCGCCACGGCTGTCCAGTTCCAGCAGAACAATATCGATCTGGCGCTGTGAAGTCAGCCCTGCCTGGGTCGCGGTCAATTCCTGAAGATTCGTACTCACAATAACTCTCGTCCTTTTTTTTCCTTCCGTGTTGGTGGCTTCGCCGCCAATACGGAAGGAAAAAGTGCTCCGAAGGGAGGCGAAGCCTCCCCACCATCGTCGCAGATGTAACGGATGTATCTCCTAGCGCTAGGATTCTTGGCGCAGATCCGGCACAGCCTTAAAATCATTGTCCGTGGTGAGCAACACCAGATTGTAGCGCAGCGCAATTATTGCAATCAGCGCATCAACCGTAGCGAGTTGGCGACCCTCTCTACGCAAACGAATCTGAAGATCAGCGGCCTTTGTAGCATCAATTGCATTTGGAACATAACAGATAATCTGCGGTTCCAACTGCGCCCAGATAACGCGGTTCTGTTTTCCTCTGGGCGTGACACTGATGCCATACAGCGTCTCGGTGAGCACAGGAACAGTAATGGCAAACGTATCGCCTGCATCCATTGCGGCGAGTATCTTCTGTCGCAAGGGATGGTGCAATGTGACGAGCGGAGATGCGTGGTTCGTATCGAGCAGATAGGCTGTCATCGTTCGTCTCGACCCTCAGCTACATCATTGGCACGATCAATGGCGCGCAACTCGGCTTCTGCCGTATCGAGCGCAGCAAGCTCGGCATCGAGATCATAATCCGGGTCTTCAACTGACTCAAGGGCGCGCAGCACATCAGCGAGATTCCCCCGCGCTGGAATGATGTTGGCCGGATTCGGCGGCATGGCCTTAATGCTGGCGATCAGGGCCAAGAGTTCGGGGTCTTCGTCTAGGGATGAACGCTCTTCCGCAGACTCTTCCAGCCGCTCTTCGTGCAGCGCAAAGGTAAGAAAGGCGATCGCTAGCGTCTCGACGGAGAGGCGCTCCGTGGCGGCGCGCTGCGCTAGTTGGCGGGCCAAGGTTTCAGGTAGGGTAATGGTTGTGGTCATTGTGACCTCCTTCATACGAGTGACGAGTGATGAGTGACAAGTAGGGTGTGCCGCATAGCAATGAGTTCAGGCACAATTTGCTATGCGGCATGTTTAATTGGTATTAAGCCATTGATTGGATCACCAGCCAACTGATCAACTCAACGTCGTCGGTCGAGCGCACCTGCTGCTTGCGCGTGGGAATGACGCCTTCGCGCCCGGCGCTCAGCACTGCCGCGCTGCGTTTGACAAAACGACGCTCGCAGTCGCGCACTGCAGCCTCTAAGAGCGCATTGTAGCGCATCATCTCTGTACCATCATTGGTGGCCCGGTCGAAGAGGGCGCAGAGAGCCTCATCGGCGGCGGCGCGGTCGGCACAGAGCATGCGGTAGAGATCCAAGATCTGCTTGGGCTGGGCAAAGCTGAAGCGCACCGTGCCGTCGTCCCAGACGTAGACGAGGTAGTAGGGCTGGAGTGGGTTGACGATCTGGGCTTCGCCCGTCGGCCCCTTTTGGCGCAAGCAGAAGATCACCCCAGGCCGCAGGCTCGGCGCAACGACGGGTTCCGCAGGCACCACGGCGTAAAGGCCAAGGGGCATGGTTTCGAGCGTATGGCGATTGGCCTGCAAAAAGCGCACAAGATCGGCGCGGAAATCGTCGAGCGTGAACTCGGTTAGCGCCACACTCTCGCTAAAATCCTCAAGATCGAGCACCTCGTCGCGCAAGCGCAACAACTGGCGGTCGCGGTAGCGCAGATCATCGGCAAGCTGCTCTTGATCAACCAACAGGTTATCGTGGCCCGTCGCGGTCAGGTCAACCAGCGCCATGCGCGCTTCAACGCGGCTCTTGAGATTGATATACTTATTGAGATCCTGGGTCGGCCAGAAATTGACAAGTTGCACCGCTTCATTCACGCTCCCAAGGCGGTCAATACGCCCAAAGCGTTGAATGATGCGCACCGGATTCCAGTGGATGTCATAGTTGACCAAGTAGTCGCAATCCTGAAGATTCTGGCCCTCGGAGATACAATCGGTAGCGATGAGCAGATCAATTTCGCCATCCTGGGGCATCGTGCTGATGCGGTCGCGCTGCTTGGCGCGGGGCGCGAAGTTGGTCAGGATTTCGGCAAAACCCGCGCGGCCAAAGGTGGTCTGGTTCGCCCCCGTGCCCGTAACCAGCGCCACATGGAGGCCAAACTCGCGGCGCGCCCAGGGGCTCAGGTGCTGGTAGAGATAGGTTGCCGTGTCAGCGAAGGCGGTAAAGACGAGCACCTTGCGTTTTGCGTGGCCCCGCTTATCAATGGTGGGCTGCTGCGCCTTGGCCGCAATCAGCGCCTTAAGCTGCGCCAGCTTCGCATCGCGGCCCGCATCTACATCCTTGGCCGCCAGATAGAGGCTATGCAACTGCCGCTTATCGTGCTGGAGATCGGCCAGCCACGCGGCAACGTCTAGGTGCGCCAGGGCAAACTTGAGGCGCTGGCCCACCTGAAGGATGTCGCGCAGCTCCTCATCTTCAGGGTCGAGCGCATCGAGGCTAGGCGGTTCAACCGCAAGTGTCGCTTCTTGCAGCGCACAAAAGCGCACAATCTGCTCTTCGAGCGCCTGAATCTTGGCCACCGTGCGTTGCAGCGTCACGGCGAACGAAGCGACTGAACTCTCCAGCCGCTTGAGGAAATTGACCTTCATCATACCAATCAGCGACTGCTCACGGAGACCCTGGTTGAAATAGCGGGTCTTCTGGTCGCGCTGGTCAGCCTGCTCATACTGCGCGCGAAACTCCGGCTTCACGTAGCGAGTCGGATTGAAGAGCGCGAGGCGATAGTTTGCGATCTCATCGTGGAGCTTATCGTAATCCATAAAAAGCCCCGCGCTATCGATCACCGGATAGAGCGCAACGGGGCGCTTCCGCTCAGGAAAGCCGCCCAGCGCCTCGATAGTAGCGCCATAGTAGCGCTTGATATGCGTCCGCGAACGGGCAATCGTCAACTCATCGAGCAGGGTAAAAAAAGCCGAACTCAGCCGTTCGAGCAGCGCGGCGGTACGGCGCTCGCCGCTCGGCTGCGCCCACTCGCCGAAGGTGCGCTGCGCGACATTCAACGTCTGCTCGACGCTCTCAATGCCCAACGACTCCTTGAAAGCCGTATCCACACCACCAGTGACCAGCAGAAGCTGATTACGCAGATCACGGAGATCATTATTGACCGGCGTAGCCGAAAGGAGCAAGACCTTCGTCTTCACCCCGCTCTGGATAATATCCTCAAGCAGGCGCTCGTAGCGCGAACGGCGCACCACCTGCCCCTCGGCATCGCGGCGGCCCCGGACGCTATTGCGGAAATTGTGCGACTCATCGATCACCACTAGGTCGTAATTGCCCCAATTGAGCGTAGCCAGATCAACATCGCCCACCAAACCCGTTTCGCGGCTCAGATCGGTGTGGGCCAGCACGGTATAGCTAAAGCGGTCGCGCACAAAGGGATTGAGCGGGCTATTATTCTGCGCCTGATAGACCGTCCAATTCTCCCGCAGCTTCTTAGGGCAGAGGACAAGCACCTTATCGTTACGCAGTTCAAAATATTTAATAATCGCCAACGCCTCAAACGTCTTGCCAAGCCCGACACTATCGGCAATGGTACACCCATTGTGGCGCAACATCTTATTAATTGCGCCCTTCACCCCATCCTTCTGAAACTCATAGAGCGCCTGCCAAATCGCAGTATCAACAATCTGCGTACCAAGATCAAGCAGATCGCTACGGCGCTGCTCATCGAGATAGCGCCCAAAGAGATGAAAGAGCGTCTTATAGTAGATCAACTGCGGCGCGTGGTTCGCAAATGGGCCAACACCTCGGCGCGCACATCCGTCACGAGATCAGCATTAGCCCAAAGCTCATCAAACCAAACCTTAAGATCGCGGCGATCGCGGGCGCTATCAACAATCAGATTCAGCTCAAGATTATTACCAGCCGGCGCAAGACCAAGGCCACGTACCGTGAAGTTAGAACTGCCGATGATCGCCTCTTCAACCCCCCCATTATTGATATGGTAGAGCTTGCCGTGGAGCAAGCCCGCCTGCCGCACCGAACGGATGGCAACCTTCGCTTCAATCCAGCGCGCACAAGCACGCGCCACCGGACGTTGGCTCAACAGCGTCGTCAGATGCAGCCCATCCTCACCAAGCGCAAACGCCTTCCCCTCATCGTGGGCGGGATCAACCGTCCGCACAAAACGGGGCTCGCCAAAGAGAAAACGCAGATGCCCTATCTGGTCAAGGGTAGCGTGCAGAGCATAATAGGCATAGATCGTAAAATAGGCCGAAACAAACGCAAGATCAGCCCCAGGGCGGATCTGAGCGCGCAGAAAATCGGCCACAGCCCCCCGCGAAGCATTATCGCGCAGGCCCGATGCGGATGGCGGAAGAGAAAATTGCTGCATAATTTCTGATCAATGTAGGGAGGCATGAACAGAGCAGACACAGCGTAACAAACCATGCAGACAAACGCAAGGCAAGCAACTGAAGGGGGGGGGCTGGGGGCGGCGAAGCCCATGCGCATGAACGTAAGCCTCTGGCGGGCCTGCCGACGGGGGATCGGGGGCATGGCCCAATACCTTTCAAATAAGCTCACGCAAAGCCGCAAAGCCGCTAAGGTTGGGCATACCTACGCCCAAAACGTTGTGCCCTTGCGCCTTTGCGTCAAGAAATCCCTCTTATTTGAAAGGTATTGGGGCATGGCCCCCGAAAAAATTCCCTTTCCAGCGGGGTTTACGGGGCCGCAGGCCCCTTACGTTCATGCGCATGGGCGGCGAAGCCCCCCCAAAAAGGGTGTGACCAACATGTGTAGGCAGGGTGTGCGCGGGAACCAGGTTCCCGCGCATCCCTCTTACCCTCCGGCGGGGTGTGGGGCTGCGCCCCAACAACCCAAAAAACGGACGAGTCCAATCAATTGGACTCGTCCGTTTTGCTCATTCTGATGCGCTGAATCGCCAAAACAAAACGTTGCGGAAAACGAGGAATTTTTCTTCAAAGAAATGCCAAGCATCGCGCTGCATTCCCCTCTCTCCCGCAAGCGGGAGAGGCGTTGTCCTGAGCTTGTCGAAGGGAGGCAGGGGGTGAGGGCCGAAGAGCGCGTGATAAGCGCATCCTACCCCCCCTCGGCGCCCAAGGCCACTAGTCCCTGGCGCTCGGCGGCTGTGAGGCCGCGCACTCCTTGCAGCTTCAGGCCGTCGTAGGGGCGCGGCATCGGCATGCTGCGTAGGTTGTGGCCCGTGACCACCGACCAGACGCGCACGCTGCCATCTTCGCTGCCGCTGCTCGCTTCGCTCCCGTCGCGGCTGAAGGCGACGGCGACGACCGCCCGGCTGTGGCCGTGCATGGTGTGAAGACATGCGCCGCTGGTGAGATCCCAGAGGCGCACGGTGCGGTCGTCGCTGCCGCTGATCAGGGTTGCGCCGTCGGGGCTGAGGGCGATGGCGACGACGCGCTGCGCGTGGCCGCTGAGTTGGCGGTGGCACTTCCCTTGCTGCACATCCCAAAGTTGAATGACGCCATCCTGTCCGCTGCTCGCCAATTGCGTCGCGTTGGGGCTGAAGGCGAGCGACCAGATGGCGCCGTGCTGGCCCACAAGCACGCGGGCAACGCGGCCCGCTCCACGATCCCAAAGCTGAATCTCGCCGTCGGCACCACCACTCGCCAGCCAACGCCCGTCCGGGCTGACGGCGAGCGTCCAGACGTGGTGGCGGTGGCTGGTGATGGTGTGCAGGCACGCGCCGCTCGCCACATCCCAACAGCGTACGCTCCAGTCGGCGCTGCTGCTGAAGAGTTGGCGCCCGCCGGGGCTGAAGGCGACCGCCTGCACCCAGCCGTGGTGCCCACGCAGGGTGGCGTGGGGCGTGCCAGCGGGCAAACGCCAGAGGCGGATCGTCTCGTCGTCGCTACCACTGGCCAGCAGCGTGCCGTCAGCGCTAAAGGCGAGCGCCTGGATCCACTCCTGGTGGCCACGCAAACTGTGGCGCAGCGCACCACTCTGCGGATCGAGCAGGTAGATCGTCTCGGCCACACCCACCGCGAGCGTCTGGCCGTCGGGGCTGAGCGCCATGCAGCGCAGTTGGTTGATGTGGCCCTGGAAGAGGCTGTGGCACTGGCCGTCGGCCAGTGACCAGAGGCGCACGTTCTGGTCGTGGCTGCCGCTAGCCAACACGCCGCCGTCGGGGCTAAAAGCCAACGCGCGCACGCGATTCTCCGGCTCGCGCAACATCGCGTGGGGCTGGTAGTCGCTGCTGCGCCAAAGGCGAATCGCTTGGTCTTCGCCGCCACTGGCCAGGTAGCTCCCGTTGGGGCTAAAGGTGAGCGCCCGCACGGCCCCGCGATGGCCCTCGAGGGTGGCGACGATGGTGCAATCGGGGATGCGCCAGAGCTGAATGGTGGCATCAAACCCGCCACTCGCCAGCGTGGCCCCGTCCGGGCTGAAGGCGACACTCATCACGGCGGCGCGGTGGCCGCTGAGCGTCTGGGGCGGTGCGGTGCCATCGAGTTGCCAGATGAGGAGATCGTTGCCCGCACTGGCCAGCCTCGTTCCACTCGGGTGAAAGGCGAGACTCCAGACGCTGCCGCGGTGGCCCGTCAGAACATGGCGACACTGCCCGCTGGCAACATCCCAAAGGCGGATCGTCGCATCTTCGCTACCACTCGCCAGCGTCATACCATCGGGGCTAAAGGCGAGGCTACGGATGCCACCGCTGTGGCCGAGCAGTTGGCGCTGCAACGCGCCCGTATGAACATCCCACCAGCGAATCACCCCATCAATACCCGCACTCAGCAGCGCTTGGCTCGTCGGGCTAAAGCCGACCGCCTCAATCCAACAGCCCCCATCGAGCGTCAGCAGGTGGCTGCGGTCGCGCAGCCGCCAGAGGTGAACTTCGCCATTACTTGCGCCAGCCGCCAGCAGCCGCCCATCGGGGCTGAGGGCCACACTGCGGACACTGCCAAAGGTGGTGCTAAACATGGCGTCGCGCAGGTCACAGTGGGCAAAACTGGCGTGGCGCAAATTGACCCCCTGCAGATAGACCTGCCACAACGCGAGGCGGCTAAAGTCCCAGCCATCAAGCGCCACCCCTAAATGAACCAGCAGATTGAGCAGATTGCCCCCCAGGTAGCTGGGGCGGTCGGCATAGGCTTGGCGCGCCTCGGCGACACGCTGGGCCAGCAGCGCATCGGTGGCGGGTTGGCCCAACGCATGGAGCAGGCGCTGCGCCAAGGGGGCCAGCAGCACACGCACCTGACTCGCCCGCACGTAATCTTGGGCATTGGTACGCAGCAACGCATGCCGGTGCAGCCAAACAAAACGCCCCGTCTGCAACTCGTCATCGATCGTCGCCAAAAACACTTCAACCACAAACTCGGTTACCGCATTCTGCAAAAAAAAGCCATCCGCCGCGCCCTCAAGCAGCGCACAGGCTTGCAACGCCGCCAGCGTCTCAAGCAGATGATCACGACTCGCCTGGGTCAGCAACATCTCACGCAACTCCGCCAGACTCAGCGGCTCGCGGTTGAGCGCCAGCCAATGCAGCACCTCACGTTGCGCCTCACCCAGCCGCGCATAGTGCTGCTGCATGATATCGCGCACCTCACCAAAGAGAATCCCCTCTTGGGCGAGGAAACGGCTGAGCGAACCGGCGTAGAACTGACGGATATTAGCCGCAACAATCTGCAAAATCTTAGGATTACCGGTGCAGCGCTCGACCAGCGTAGGCAGCGCGGGATCATCAGCGGCCACCGCCATCGAGGCGAGCAACTGCCGCGCCTCGGCGGGCGCAAGCCCGCCCAAGCGATAGACCGCCACACGCTGGTTCGTCTGGATGGTCTGCGTCAGAACCTGCACCTCGTGGGGCAACTCGCGGCTGGTAAGCAGCAGGCAACTCTGATGGGGCGCTTCAGCCAGCAGACGCAAGAGGCGGCCATAATCCTCATAGCCCGGACGGTAGCGCAAGGCAGCAGCGCCACCCGCCAAAAGCGACTCAACATTATCCAGAACAAGCAGACAGCGGCGCGACTGCAAATGGCCCAGCAGATCAACCGGCTGGGCCGGCGCGACGTGGGGCGCTGCAAGCAGATGCAGCCAATCCTGCAACACCCGCTCCAGCGGCGGCGCATTGAGCAGCGAGCGCCAGATCACCTGGCTAAACTGATGGGCCACCAGCGCCACCAAACGCGCCGCCAGGATCGTCTTACCGACGCCGCCCACCCCCAGCAGGGTAACAACGCGCCGCTGTTCCGTAACCACCAACTGTTGAAGGGCCGCCAGATCAGCCTGACGGCCAAAAAAGGTGAGCACCTCCGGCGCATCACCCCAATGCACCGTCGCCGGACGCAGCGCCAAGCGAAACGTATGCGCCACCTCCGCCAACTGCTCCCACGACGCAAAAGGCGGCACACCGGGGTAGCCAACCAAAAGCGCCTGATTAAGCGCCGCCAAAAGCTGCTCAGCCGCCGCCGCACGCGCGTCGGGCGTCTCCTGCTGAAAGCGATCAACAATCAGCAGCGCCAGCGCCGCAACATAGCCCGGCTGCGGCAGCGAACGCCCCTCCTCATAGCGCCAGATCGTCGTGCGATCACAGCCAAAAAAGGCAGCCGCACGCGCCTGCGAACGAAAGACCCAACTCCGCAGATCGGCCAAAAAGAGCGCCAAGGGCTGCTCACCCACATCCGGCTGGTAGATGGGCAGCGACGGCAAAACGCCCATAATTGCTACTCACAGTTTAGCGTGGCGCAAAATGTTGCATGCAACACTGCTGCACGGGGGGGCTACACTGAAGGGTTGGGCTTCGTTGTTGTTAGGGAAGGAACGCCATAGTACCACACCTACTCGTCGTTGCATGCAACAGGGTGCAACAACGCTGCAACAGCGGCGTATGCTGGAATGGGGATGCAATAGGCATATGTGAGGAGAAAGCTTTATGCAGCAACGCATCGTCGTTCTGATACTGGTTATCACACTGCTCACCGGATGCAGCAGTGCCACCGCCGAGCCACTCGCACCGCCCACGCCAACCCCTGATCCACTGGCGGGGCTGTTCGGCCAAGATTGGGTGGCATCGGTAGCCAATGTCGGCGCTTTCGGGGTAAGTGCGAGCATGGATATGACAATGGTCTTCTACCGCAATGGCGATGTGCGTGCCGATGTGCCGCCAGTGGCACGCTACACCGGCAAGTTTGCCCTGGCCGATGAGGGCTTACTACGTTTTGATTGGGAAGAAGAGATCCTCCTAGCCGACGAGCGGCGCAGTTTGACCGAATTCTGGCAGTTTGATCTGCGTGGCAATCGCCTGATTCTGACCAACGACGAAACCGGCGAAGAGCGGATCTTTAGTAC
Source organism: Candidatus Viridilinea halotolerans (assembly GCA_003934145.1). Lineage (GTDB taxonomy): Bacteria > Chloroflexota > Chloroflexia > Chloroflexales > Chloroflexaceae > Viridilinea > Viridilinea halotolerans. Next base: position 12,774 of record RSAS01000303.1, read on the forward strand.
GCAGTAGGGGCGCAGCAGCGGCCACCCCACGAGGCTGGTACGCATCCAAGCATCCCAAGGCCGCTGCTGCGCCCTGGGGTGGGAAACGATCATGGCCCAATACCTTTCAAATAAGGGAGAGCATAGACCTCACAGGTCTTTGCTG
>RSAS01000436.1:0-7585 GCA_003934145.1 Candidatus Viridilinea halotolerans
TCGGCGATCTGCTCGGTCAGGGTGAGACGTGGCAGCCCTTCGTCCTCAGTTTTTACGAAGCCGATTGCTACCTACAGCGCCAAGGCAGCCGTGCGCAACCGACATGGCCCGTGCTTACCACCCTGGGCCATGTCGCGCAACAGGCCAGCGACATACGCCAACGCCGTCACGCCGCACGCACCCTCAGCCGCTACCGCCCCCTCGCCACCCTGCTGCAAGACGAACGCCGCGTGCGCCCCTACCTGCACCTCGATGGCCGCTTCCTCGCCCTCGTCGCCGACCTCGTGCCAGTGGGACGACTGCGGGGGCTGGAAGGGGAGAGGGGCTAGGAGAGGGCGAAGCCCTCACCTACACAGCTCGCCCACAATCCGCTCCGCCACCAACTCCGGCGACTCGTTCCCATAGGCAATCACCAGATCGGCCATGGCGCAGTAAATGGGCCGCCGTGCCGCCAAAAGCTCGCGCAGCGAACGGGCCGGATCGTCAGGGTAGGGAAAGAAGGCCGGGATGCCACCGGCAATGATGCGCGGCAGCAAGATCTCTGCGGCGACATCAAGGAAGATCACGCGCCCCATTGCCGCCAAGATCGCACGATTTTCAGGGTCGAGCACAGTGCCTCCGCCGGTGGAGAACACGCCCGTGTGCGCCTGCAACTCCTCGGCGAGGGTGCGCAACACCGTCTGCTCAAGCGTGCGAAAGTAGTCGCCCCCATGGTGGGCCAGGATTTGGCGAAAGGTGCGCCGCTTGCCCGTCGTCTGTAGGTAATGGGCCTCTAGGCGGTGATCAACGTCAATAAACGCCACCCCCAGCCGCTGCGCCAACTCGCGGCCAATCGTGGTCTTGCCGCTCGACTTCATGCCGATCAGGATGAGGCTTTTTTGCATCAAGGTAAGACCTACTAGCGAGGGTGCGAGGGAACCTGGTTCCCTCGCGCACCCTTCCCCGCAAACGCCCGGGCTATCGGCTATCGATATCACGCCTCAAAAAGCTCAAACTGCGCTCCCGCCACCTTCATCTCCGTCACATACTGGCCAAATGATTTCTCGATCATCTGTGCATCGGAGATGATCAACTCCTCGTCCATGGCTAGGCCCGCCACCGAGAAGGCCATCACCATGCGGTGGTCGTAGTAGCCGTCCACCGTAGCGCCCCTCAGTCTCCAGGTGCCATCTTGGTGGATGATCAGGCCATCTTCCCTTTCGGTCACTTTGGCGCCCATCTTCTTCAGTTCGGTGCAGACGGCGGCGATGCGGTCGCACTCCTTCCAGCGGGCGGTGAGCGCATTCTTGATCACCGTTTCGCCTTGGGCGAAGCAGGCGGCAATGGCAATCGTGGGCAACTGGTCGGGCAGTTCGTTCATGTCGAGTTCGATGCCGCGCAGTTGGCTCGTGCGCGCCGTCAGGCAGTCCGGCTCAATCACCAGATCGGCACCCATCTGTTGCAGCGCGTAGATCACCCGTTTGTCGCCATACGGATCGCTTAGATCCATGCCGCGCACCTTCACCTCCGAGTTGGGCGTAATCATCGCCGCAAGCAGCGGGTAGGGCGGGGCCGACCATTCGAGCGCAATCGTCTGGTCGAAGGCTTGCGGCACGCGCTTGCCAGGAAATTTGTAGTGTTCGTAGCTGCCCCCGACGTTTTCGTAGGCCAAGCCCACCTTGTCGAACCAGTAGAGTAGCAGATCAATATAGGCCGTCTCGCCCGGATGCTCCACAAAGAGCTCCACCGGCTCTGGTGCGAGCGCCGCCGCAATCAGGACACTAAAGACCGGCTGGCAGCCAATGCCGTTCATGCACGCTTGGCCGCCCTCGACCCGCCCTTTGATCAGGAAGGGGGCCATGCCATCGCCTTTGGTGGAAATCACCGTCACCCCGAGTTGCTCGAAGGGCGCGATCATGTTTTTGGAAATGTGGCGCAAGGTGCGAATCGATTCATCGCCAGTCAGCACCGTCCAACCGGGGCAAGCACCGGCAATGCCCGCCACAAAAGCGAGCATCGTCCCCGAATTGTTCACATGAATAATATCTGCGGGCGTCTGCAAACGGTTAGCAACACCCTGTACCGCAAAAACATCAGGTTCCAACGCACGAATCTGCGCCCCATACAGCGTCATCGCCTTGACGGCCTCGTGCCAATCGCTACTGATCTTAGGCTTACGAATCAGCGAAGTGCCCTCCGCGACGGAAGCGAGGATCAAGGCACGAAACGAATGGGTTTTGGATGCGGGGACGGTGACCTCACCGTTGATTGAATTACCGCCTTTGACGCGGAGGTACTGCATAACCTATGCCCTCTGCTGCACAATATAATCCACTAACTGCTGCAAGCCCTCGTAGTAACTACGCTCCTTAAGCCCGGTTACTTGGCCGATGCGCACATCATCAAGCACATTCACCTGTTTATTCACGCCGGTTTTAGCAATATCCGACATGTGAATTTCCATAACAGGTTTACCGAGATCCACCAATGCCTGACGAAAACTATACGCATAACGAATCAATGCCCCCGGGTTGATCAAGACGCCAGCAGCGGCCCGCGAGGCATCAAGCTGAAAGTAGTCAATCAGCGCCCCTTCATGGTTGGACTGAAAGAAGTCCACTTCTACACCCAATTGGGCGGCAAGGCGACTGATTTCGGCATTAATCTCACCAAGGGTAAGCGATCCATACTTATCGCGGTCGCGCTTGCCAAGCAAGTTAAGATTAGGGCCATGTACGACGAGGATGTTGATAGTCTTTGCCATAATGTCTTTTTGTTTTGTATTGACGAATTCGTCGCCAATACCCAACGCAGGGCGTCTACCCAAACATCTCCACAAAGCGCGCATCGCCACCGTAGAAGAGGCGAATGTCGTTGATGCCATACTTGAGCATGGCAATGCGTTCGGGGCCAAAGCCGCCCGCGAAGCCGCTGAAGGTGGTGGGATCGTAGCCGCCGTTGCGTAGCACGGTGGGATGCACCATGCCGCAACCGCCGATCTCCAACCAACCGGCATGTTTACAAATACGACACCCCTCACCGCCGCAGAGGAAGCAACTCACATCCATCTCGGCGCTTGGCTCGGTGAAGGGGAAGAAGCTAGGGCGCAGGCGCACCTTCGTCCCGGGGCCATACATGCGCTCGGCGAAATAGGCCAACGTGCCCTTCAGATCGCCCATGGTGATGTTGCGTCCCACCGCGAGAAACTCAAACTGGTGGAACATCATCTCGCTGCGCACGGTCACCTGCTCGTTGCGATAGACCTTGCCAGGCAGCAGGATGCGCAACGGCTCCGGGGCGCGCTCGCGCATGACACGCATCTGCCCCGGCGAGGTGTGGGTGCGCAGCAGCACCGCCGGGCCATCCACGGGCGTCTCGACATAAAAGGTGTCCTGCATATCACGCGCCGGATGATCGTCGGCGAAGTTGAGCAGACTGAAGTTGTTGGCATCCAACTCCACTTCGGGGCTCTCTGTCACCTGGAAACCCATTTCGCCAAAGATCTCCTCAACCTGGCGCAGCACCTGGTTGGTAAGGTGAACATAACCGAGGGCGGGCACACGTCCGGGCATCGTCACATCAAGCTGTTCGGCGGCCAGTTCGCTCGCTTGGGCTGCCGCCTTGAGGCGCTCTTCCGCCGCCGCGAAGGCCGCATCCAATGCCTCACGCACCTGATTAACGCGCTGGCCAGCGGCGGGGCGTTCTTCAGCCGGCAGGGCACCCAAACCACGGCTCAAGCGCGTCAAGCTGCCCGACTTACCAATATAGCAACTCTTCCATGCGGTCAGCGCCGCAAGATCGGCCACCCCCGCAAGGCTTGCTTCTGCCTCTTGGGTGAGGGTGTGCAGTTGATCAAGGATGCTCATACCAAGGATCTCCTTCTAGTCTCTTTTTTGTGGCGTGTTGACGGCGTAGCCGCCAACACGCCACAAAAAATGGCGTTTGGGGCCATGCCCCCCCCATGCGCATGAACTTAAGGGGCCTGCGGCCCCTAAAACCCCGCCAGAAGGGGAATTTTTTCGGGGGCCATACCCCCGAACCCCCGCCAGCAGGCCCGCTAGGGGCTTACGTTCATGCGTTTGGGGTATTCCCCCCGAAGGGGGTTTGGGGCCATGCCCCGAAAAACCGCCATCGGACGGGGGGGCAGGGGCGGACAGACCGTGTGCGTTGTCCTGCAAAACCGTATTACAACGCCAAGAATCTCGATGCTTTTCCCCCTCTCCCACAACGTGTTTAAGGGCGGACAGAAAACGTGTGCGCCCCCTTCTGGAATCGCATTGCAACGCCAGGAATCTCGATCTCTTCCCCCCTCTCCCACAACGTGGGAGAGGGGGCAGGGGGTGAGGGCCATCCGTGGCATCCCCATCACCTATCCGTGGCTTGCCGAGCGAATGTTCTGTCCGTTCATGAACCGGCGGGGGCTTCGGGGGCTTCGCCCCCGCAAAACCACCCCAGGGCGGGGGCGTGGGCCGCAGGCCCATCATGCACGCTGGCGCAGCGCCTCAAAAAGAAGGATACTACCAGCAACAGCGGCATTGAGCGACTCGGCGCGCCCGTGCATGGGTATGGCGAGCGTATGGGTGGCCAAGGCGAGCGCCTGCGGCGAGGGGCCGTGGGCTTCGCTGCCGATGATCAGCGCAGCGGCCTGCGGCCACGCGGCGGTGTAGTAGGGCTGCGTCGCATCGGCATCGGCCATATAGACGAGAGGGCATGCCGACAGTTCTTCTTGCAGCAATGCCCACGTTGCATCAACACGCAGAGGCAGCGTAAAGTGGGCGCCCATCGCGGCACGCACCACCTTGGGATTGTAGGGGTCGGCGCAACCCGGCGCACAAATCGCTAGGCCAACCCCCGCCGCTTCCGCCGAGCGCAGCAGCGTACCGAGGTTGCCGGGATCTTGGATGCCATCAAGCACGAGGCGCATACCGGGTTGCGGCGGCAAGGCCGGCCATGCAAAAGCCGCGACCACCCCTTGCGGTTCGCGCGTCGCGGCGGCAGCAGCGACAACCTGCGGGCTGGCAGGCCAGCATGCGGGCAACGCAGCGATCTGGGCGAGCAGCGCGGCCCCGGCGGGCGTTGCGCCCAACTGGTCGGCGGCGTAGAGTAGCACGCGAGGACGGGCACCAGCGGCGAGCGCGTGGGCCACCAAGCGCACCCCTTCCAGCAACAGACTACGCTCGCTACGGCGCTCCTTAGCGGAGTCGCGTAGCGAGCGTAGGTGTTTGACGTGAGGATTGGTCGTGCTGGTGATCAAGGCGCTCTTTAATCGGCAGCAGCGGGCGCTTGATGTGCCTGCGCGACCACCTGGGCAAAGCCTTGGGGATCACGCACGGCCATGTCGGCGAGGATCTTGCGATCAAGGCTGATGCCGGTGCGCTTCAGGTCGTTAACCAGACGACTATAGGTGGTGCCGTGGAGACGCGCCGCCGCGTTGATGCGGATAATCCAGAGGCGGCGGAAATCGCGCTTGCGATGGCGGCGATCACGGTAGGCATAGGCCAAGGCGTGCATCACCGCTTCGTGGGCGACCTTATAGTGACGGCTGCGGGCACCACGAAAGCCCTTCGCCTGCTTGAGCAACTTCTTGTGGCGCTTATGGGTCATAACGCCACGTTTAACACGGGCCATAGTCTCACTCCTCCAACAATAGTGCAGGCCAGTAATAAAGCCCGCGACGTAGACAACAGGTGGTGTGGGGATAGCCGATAGCCGATAGCTGATAGCCGATAGCCAATAGCCGATAGCCGATAGCCAATAGCCGATAGCCGATAGCCGATAGCCGATAGCTGATAGCTGATAGCTGATAGCTGATAGCTGATAGCTGATAGCTGATAGCCGATAGCTGATAGCCGATAGCTGATAGCCGATAGCTGATAGCCGATAGCCGATAGCCAGAGCAAGACGCCACACACTTTACACGAACCCGTCACCTCGAATGTGATATGTAAACAATTTCCAACGGACGGACAGGATGCAACACGAATTTGCGTCCCCGCGTCCCCGCGTCACCGCATCCCGCGTCCCCGCGTCCCCGCATCCCGCGTCATTGCGTCCTGCGTCCCCGCGTCCCCGCGTCCGCGCCGCGTCACGCGTCCTGCGTCACCGCGCCCCCGCTTCACCGCACCCTCGCATCACTTGAGGCCGTAGGGCAACGCGACGCGCAGATGATCACGATTGCCACGGGAGGTGGGCTGATCCTTGCCCCACTCGCGTTGCGAGCGGCTGGGGCGATTGATCTTATTGCCGCGCACGCCCTTCTGCTGCAAGAACTTGCCGCTGGCCGTAATCTTGAAGCGGCGCTTGGCCCCCTTATGGGTCTTCATTTTAGGCATGGGTATTCCTGTAAATTTTCTAGGCTTACTTCGCTTTACCAGAGGCATCATCCTCAGCAGCGAGGTCATCGTCCTCTAGATCTTCATCTTCATCGTCGTCGTCGTCATCAAGCTCATCATCGTCGTCATCAAGCTCATCATCGTCGTCATCAAGCTCATCGTCGTCAAGTTCCGCATCATCTTGCTCAGTTGCTGCGGGATGGGCGGACTCCTCGTGGGTACCCGCACTCGCCTTTTGGGCCAGACGCGCCTTTTGGGCTTGCTGAGCGGCCTTAAGCACCTTGGGCGTAGGCGCCACAAGCAGGGAGAGGACACGGCCCTCCATGAGCGGTCGCTGCTCAACGATGGCAATTTCGCGCAACTGCTCAGCGATAGCCTCAAGCATCTTGCGCCCAATCTCCGGATGCGCCATTTCGCGGCCACGGAAGCGCACGTTAAACTTGACCTTATCGCCTTGCAGCAAGAAGCGTTTCGCTTGATTGGCCTTGACGGCGATGTCGTGATCGTCCGTTTTGGGCATCAGGCGGATCTGCTTCAACTCAGCCTGCTTCTGATTCTTACGTGCTTCCCGTTCCTTTTTGCTCTGCTCGTAGCGGAACTTACCGTAATCAAGCAGCCGACAAACGGGCGGCACGGCGTTAGGCGCCACTTCGACCAGATCGAAGCCGCGCTCTTCGGCCATTTGAATAGCCTCACGCACCCCAACGATCCCAACCTGCGTACCCTGATCGTCAATCAGGCGCACCTCGCGCGCACGGATGCGATTGTTGATACGAAACCGATCCCTAATGGCTCGACTCCTTCGTCATTCAAGGCATTTACGGTGTAGGATGTGGCCCGTACCGGGCAAAACGCCCTCATTGGCGTACCCTCTGGCCCGTCCGACCCGCAACTACCAACTACGATCAGGCACCCTGACCGCACTCACGTCGAATGTTAATTATAGCAGTGGGGTGGGCTAGCGTCAAACGTTTTGTTACAATGGTAGGGCGGCGGCCAAGCCGCCACCCTACCATTGTGTTTAGGGCAGCAGATCTCAAAGCCGCTGATGGGGCTTCGCCCCCGAAAAATCACTCCGTCGGACGGGGGTTTGGGGGCTTCGCCCCCGAAAAATCACCCCGCCCGACGGGGGCTTGGGGGCTTCGCCCCCGAAAAATCACCCCGCCCGACGGGGGTTTGGGGGCTTCGCCCCCGAAAAATCACTCCGTCGGACGGGGGTTTGGGGGCTTCGCCCCCGAAAAATCACCCCGCCCGACGGGGGCTTGGGGGCTTCG
>RSAS01000436.1:7685-12908 GCA_003934145.1 Candidatus Viridilinea halotolerans
AAAATCACCCCGCCCGACGGGGGCTTGGGGGCTTCGCCCCCGAAAAATCACCCCGTTGAACGGGGGTTTGGGGGCGAAGCCCCCGAAAAATCACCCCGTTGAACGGGGGTTTGGGGGCTTCGCCCCCGAAAAATCACCCCGTCGAACGGGGGTTTGGGGGCGAAGCCCCCGAAAAATCACCCCCTCTAACTATGAACAAACAGGAACAAACCATGAACGAACGCGTTGGCTTCATCGGCTTAGGCATTATGGGGCGCAGTATGGCCGCCAATCTGCTCAAGGCGGGCTTTGCCCTGACCGTCTGGAATCGTACCGCCGAACGCGCCACTGATCTGGTAGCGGCTGGGGCGCGCCTCGCCAGCAACCCGACGGCGTTGGCCGCCGAGTGTGGCACCATTATCTCCTGTGTGAGCGATACGCTCGATGTGCGCCAGGTGCTCCTCGGCGAGCAAGGGGTGATCCATGGCGCACAAGCGGGTAGCTTGGTGATCGACTGTAGCACCATTAGCCCCCAAGGGGCGCGTGAGATCGGCCAAGCTTTGGCGGCACACAAGCTGCATTTCCTTGATGCGCCCATAAGCGGCGGCAGCGAAGGGGCCAAACATGGCACCCTGAGCATTATGGTTGGTGGCGATGCCGAGCATGTCGCACGAGCTATGCCCTACCTCCAGGCCATGGGCAAAACCATTACCCATGTGGGAGCAAGCGGTGCCGGCCAGACGGTCAAGTTGGCCAACCAAATCCTCGTCGTTGGCACGATGCAGGCCATGAGCGAGGCTTTGGTCTTTGCCGAAGCCAGCGGGATTGACCTGAACACCATGCTGGCCGCCGTGAGTGGCGGCGCAGCCGGAAGTTGGACGCTGAGCAACCGTGGGCCGCAGTGCGTCGCTCACGATTGGCGTCCCGGTTTTACGATTGATCTGCAGCAGAAGGATCTGCGCCTCGTGCTCGAAGCGGCTGATCAGGTCGGCGCACCCATGCTGATCACCAGCCAAATCTTCCAGCTCTACCGTGCGCTGCAGCAGAGCGGCCTGGGCCACGAGGGCAACCACGCGCTGATCAAGGCGGTGGCGCGTCTGGCAGGGCGTGAGTGGTAAGAGAGAGGAACAGGAGAACAGAGGAACAGAGGAACAGGAGAACAGAGGAACAGAAGCGTTACTTTTGAGCACCGCCCCCCTCTCCCGCGCTGCGGGAGAGGGGGTAAGGGGTGAGGGCCATCCGGGGCATCCCGATAACCTATCCGAGGCTTGCGGAGCAAATTTTCTGCCTAAATCCCCCCCGCCACAAGCAACAACAACCCAAAACACCCCCCAAAAAAGAGCAACCCCACAAGCCCAAGCGCGAAGACACGCGGGTTGATGATCGGCTCAAATTGGGGCGGTGGCGGCAGCTTCTGCTCGCCCAGGGCGCGCTGCCGGATCTGCGCCTCACCCATTGTGGCGGATGGCAGACGCATGCTGGTGGATGGTGCCAGCGGGGGCGGGACGGTGGTGTTGGTGGGGATGCTGGTGGGCAGGCTGGTGGGCAGGCGCGTCTCGTTGGCCTCACGGCCTCGGTTGACCGCTTGGAACAGCGTCGTGGCAACGCTAACCAGCACGCTCAGGCCGATTACTCCGGCAATGATCGCCGAAGGCGTCACACTCACGCCAGTCTGTTGGGTAAGCCAGCGAGCGATGGGGGGCAAAAAGTTGGAGCCAAAGATCAACAAGAAGAAGATGAGCCAACCAAGCCAACTAGAGGCATTGCCACTCTTATTACGGCGACTCTGTTGCATAGTTTCACCTTGTAACTGGAAAGGGTGTGCGCGGGAACCAAGTTCCCGCGCACACCTCTTGCTGTGGGAGGGGGGTTCGGGGGGCTTCGCCCTCCCCGAACCCCCCCCTTCACGTATAGTTTGGGCGCATCAAGCGCAAAAAGGCCTCAACCACGTTCGGATCAAAATGTTTCCCTGCTTGGGCACTAATATAATCCAAAACCTCAGCGACGGGTGAAGCTTGGCGGTAGGGGCGGTCGTTGGTGAGCGCGTCCCAAACATCCACCACTGCAAAGATGCGCGCCGGCAGGGGAATCGTCTCGCCGACCAGTCCTTGGGGGTAGCCAGCGCCGTTCCACTTCTCGTGGTGGAAAAGGGGGATGGCGAGGGCTGGCTGCAGATACACAATTGGTGCCAGCAATTCATAGGCCAGGGTTGGGTGCGTGCGCATCACCGCCCACTCTTCATCGTTGAGCGGGCCAGGTTTGCGCAAAATGGCATCGGGAATGCCCATTTTGCCAATATCGTGCAGTAGCGCCCCGCGCCGGATGTGGGCGATCTCGTCGGCGGTCAGCCCCATCGCTTGGGCCAAACGCACGGTCAGTTCGGTCACGCGCCGCGAATGGCCCTCTGTCTCATGATCGCGCAGATCCAACGCCCGTGACCAGCCCTCCAGGGTGGCATCATAGGCTTGGGCCAACTCCTCAGCCGCCTGTTGCCGTTCATCAAGCAGGGTGCGAAAGCGGTTCAGGCGGGTGATGGTGCGCACGCGGGCGCGCAATTCGGCACGATTGAATGGTTTGCCCACAAAATCATCGGCCCCCGCCTCTAGCCCCTGGATGCGCGAATCGCTATCATCAAGCGCCGTCACCATCACAATGGGCACCATCGCCAAGCGCCTATCAGCCCGCAGGCGGCGACAGGTCTCGAAGCCATCCATGCCCGGCATCATCACATCAAGCAAAATCAGATCGGGAATGATGCTTGCCGCAAGAGCGAGGGTTTCCATGCCGCTACTCGCAAAACAAAGCGCGTACGCATCAGGGGCCAAAGCACTGGCGATAATGTCCCGTCCGAGAGCTTGATCGTCAACGATGAGGATCTTAGCTTGATGTTGCATCGAGGTAAATTCCTGTCACTCAGGGTTACTTAGGGGCACCGCAAGGACGATACAGATTCCTGGCCCTTCGGGGTGATTGGCAACATGGCAGTGGCCGCCAACAGTCCAACAGATTTGGGCGATGGTGGCGAGGCCGAGGCCCAAGCCTTGGATCTGGCCCGTAAAGTCGGGATCGATCTGCTGATAAGGCTCCCAAAAACGACGCAATTGGCTCGCTGTCAGGGTGCGTCCATTATCACACACCTGAATGCGTACATGATTTTCTTGTTGGCTCAGAGTTACGCCGACCTCAGGCTGGTTGGTAGGATGGAATTTGTGCGCATTTTCGATCAATTCACTAACCAGAAGTTCGAGCGTGGGCATACTCAAGACGAGCCGCGCCGTATCAGATTGCAGGTGAGTAGTTAGTTGAACGTTGCTTAGGCCCAGATCTTGGGCGAGGGTGGTAATGACTGCAGGCAGATCGGCCACAAGTGCCCCTGTCGTTGCATCACAGGCCAAAGGCGTTTCGAGGTAGCGAAAGATGCCATCAACCACCGCTTTGAGCCGTTGCGCACCCTCATAGGCCAACCCGACGAGCATGGCTGAATCGGACGATAATTCAGCGCTCTGGCGCTGTAGCAGACTCATGCCCGTTACGAGGGTGGTTAGTGGGGTGCGCAATTTATGCGACACAAAGCCATGGAAAGCCCAGATGTTGCGTTGGGTCACCAACTGGGTGGTCACATCGCGCAGATGGACAATGCGCTGTTCGGCCCCATCGTCGGAGCGATCAAACACCTTGACCTGCAACCAGAGCGTATCGGCCCCTTCGCTACGCACCAGGTAGCGCGAAGCATGCGTTGGTTGCGGCCAACTGGCCCAAGCATCGGCTGGCTCAAGGCGATAGTGTTGCTGCACCAGCGTCAGAAAGGGCGCAAGCAACGTCGCTTCCGGTGGCCCAGTGAGATTCAGATAGTTCCAGCCACTACTATTGCCATCCTGTGGCTGATCGTGAGCATCAAGCAGGAGGTAGCCGTCGCTTGCATGTTCAATCGCCCAGAGCAACTGGGCACGGCTGCGCGCCGCACGGCGCTGTTCGTCCAAGAGCGTTCGGAAGCGATTGAGACGCGTAATGGTGCGAATACGTGTACGCAATTCAGCACGACTAAAGGGCTTCGAGACAAAATCATCTGCTCCCGCCTCGATGCCTTGAATTAATGAGTTTTGATCATCAAGCGCAGTTACCATTACTACCGGAATAAGCGCAAGATTTGGATCTGCTCGAATTCGCCGACAGACCTCAAAGCCATCCATTTCGGGCATCATCACATCCAGCAAGACCAGATCGGGCGCCATGAGTTGCATCTGGGTTAACGCCTCTGGCCCATTCGCCGCAAAGGCCAAGCGGTACCCCTCTGGCTCCAGCAGACTAGCCAGAACCATTTGGCCAACGGGTTGATCATCAACCACGAGAATGAGGCTTTGCGTTTCCATAGTGCTACCTTAAAGCGATCGCGCTACAAATGCCAATTCTAAACGCACTTCGTCGGCGACAAGGTCAACCGAAGGCACTTCGGGGATGCTGAGTTCAAAATCACGGTACAAGACGCTTGTGGTTGCTAACCCCTGCAATTCGGTTGCACTGGCAGCCGTTATGTTGACCGTAAAGCTCACCGGGCGGGTCACTTCGCGGATGGTGAGATCGCCGTTGATGACGAATTCAAAGCTGTCGCCGACGTTGACCTGCTCGGGCATGCCAGTCAGTTCCGTTGGCGCAAAGCTGATCAATTCGTAGCGCTCGGTCTGCAGGATGTTGTTGCGCACGGCCCGATTACGAAACTCGTTGTCGGTCGTTAGGTCGCGGGCATTGATCTGAATGACGCCCACCTGCGAGGCGCTAGGATTAGCTGCATCCACGGCGATCTGCCCCGTTACGAGGCTGGTCACCCCTGCGACGGTGATGGGCGCACCGCGCAGCACCTCGTCAATCAGGAAGCGCGCCTCCGATTCGGCGGGAACAATCTCGAAGATCTGGGCGCTCGCCTCTGGCGCAGCCGCGCTGGCGGGTGCCTCCGGCGTCGCGGCATCCTCGGCGGGTGCCGGGGCTGCCGCGCTCGGCGGTGCCGCTGTGGGCGCCACGATGGGCACGGCGGTCATGGGGCCACTCGGCGCTGCCGAAGGGCGAAAAACAACGAAGCCAATAATGGCCAGCAGCAGGACAACAACGACGCCACCGCCGATCAAGAGATTCTTGGGCATGAAGGGACTCCTTAAGCTACTGCTGTTTTATACCTAGTGACGAGTGACGAGTGACGAGTGACGAGTGACGAGTGACGAGTGACGAGTGGCGAGTGACGAGTGGCGAGTG
>RSAS01000364.1 GCA_003934145.1 Candidatus Viridilinea halotolerans
GGTGCCAGTGATACGTAGTTTCAGCCTGACCCCCACCGCCACGCAGACCCAAGAGACGGTGGAGAATACGACGGTCAGTTTTAGCTACACCCTCGTCAACACCGGCAATGCGGCTGACGACTTCGCCTTAACGACACCCGCTCCGCCAGCACCCTTAACGCTACGCGAAGTCGTGACAAGCCGCGAACTGACGAATATGGACATCGGCGATTCAGCAACGATCACGCTGCGCTACGATGTGCCTAATGGTGCCGCAGATCTCTACAGTTTCACCTTTACGGCCCAGACCAGTGGCGGCAGTGATGCCCCCGCGCCCGCTACCCGCACCATGGAAATCAACGTCGTGCCCGGCGGCGCAGTCACCCTTATGCCTAGTGCGCCCACGCCGTTGCAAATCGGTGTGATTGGTGGTGAGGTCACCTTCACCGTTACGCTGAGCAATAGCGGACGCGCCGCTGCGCCAATGAGCGTCGCGCCAACCTTGGGGGGCTTGCCGAGTGGTTGGCTGGCAAGCTTTGGTGCTACGACTTGCCCTGACGCATCCACCCCCCTTGACAGCGGCGCAAGCTGTGTCTACACCGTCACCGTCACTGTAGCTCCGGACAGCGAGGGTGGCGTGACCCGACTTACCACTACGGCCACCGCCGACAACACCGCCAACCGTCCGGCCCCCGATGTGACGAGTGAAGCCGAGCTGCCAGTGACGGTCGTCTTTGTGCGCGATTTTGAACTGGAACCAGCCAGCCAAGCGCACCTCGTCCGGCCTAACCAGCCGCTCAATTTCAGCTTCACCCTGACCAACACGGGCAACGCGATCGACACCTTTGCGCTTGAACTCGACCAGAGCGTGGTGCCTACATGGACGATCAGCCTCACGCCGAGCCTACAACTGGTTGATGTACCGCGCAATGGGGTACGCACCATTGAAGCCAGCGTGATTCCGCCAGCCGGAATCTTCGCCGGGGCCGAGAATGTTGTACAGCTCACCGCGAGCAACAGCGATAACGCGCTGAGCCGCACGGTTACCGCTACGCTCACCGTTGACAGCGTCGTCGCTGGGGCGCTAGAGCGCATCCCGATGGGGAATGTAGAAGCGGGTGAAACGGTTGAGTACCGCGTGGTGCTGCGCAACACTGGCACTGTTTCGAGCAGTTACCAACTTGATTTAAGCAACAGCCGCCCCGGCTGGAACGTCGCGTTGGCGGGGGCCATTCCCGAACTTGGCCCCGACGAGACCACCAACCTGACCATTCGCGTCACCGCCGCACTCACGGAGCCGAACGGCATCACCAATACCACGGCGGTACGCCTCATGAACAGTGCTGGTACAGGTGAACCCTTCGACGCAATCGCCATCGTCACTCGCGTCGGGCCGCGCTTTGGTGTCATGATTACCCCCGACCGCACAGCCCTCGTCGCCCCTGGTAGCACGGTTGTCATTACGCATACTCTGCACAACATCGGCATCGAACGGGCGACCTATCGTTTGCAAACCGCCAATGCGCTTGGCTGGGAGACCTTCGTTTCGCCCAATGAGATTACCCTCGAACCGGGCGAAGAACTCGTTATCAACGTCACTACCCGCGTGGGGGTCAACCTGAGTGCAGGCACCCTGGGGCTTGGCTCAGTGGTGGCCACAATGTTGACCGACGACACCATCACTGCTCAGGCGACCACCGATTTCACCATTGATCGTGTGGCTGCCATTGATCTGGAGGCATCCCAGGTACGGGCGGTCACCCCACAGTCGGGCCAACTCAGCCTCACCGACCTGACTGTGCGCAACAACGGCAGTGATGGCGACCAGGTGACGTTGGTTATCTTCGGCGAGAACAACGGCTGGCGGGTGCGTCTTGGCACAATGAGCCTTCGGGTGCCACAATACAACAGCCGCAATGTGACCGTTCAAGTCACTGTCCCGCCCGACATCCTCAGCGGCACCGTGAAAGACATCCGCGTCGAGGCGCGTTCCGGCATCAATGCAGCGGTCTTCGACAGCATCCTCCTGACGTTGGTCTACGTCGCTCCACCCGATCCCGGCGACGATGATCCGACGCCAGTGCCATCGCCGTCGCCGGTGCCAACGCCAACGCCGCAACGGATCTATCTGCCCTTAGTGCGGCGCTGAGCGCTCCCTGGACTGGCTCAGCAAGCCACGGATGGGGTGGGGAAATGGCCCCATGTGCATGAACTTAAGGGGCCTGCAGCCCCTAAAACCCCGCTGGAAAGGGAAATTTTTCGGGGGCCATGCCTCAATACCTTTCAAATAAGGGAGAGCATAGACCTCACAGGTCTTTACTGATGGCGTTCCAGTGCAGAAGAGCAGACCTGTGAGGTCTTATTTGAAACGTATTGGGCCATGCCCCCGAAAAAAGCGCCTACAACGCGCTCGGCGGCAATTGGTACCAGAGCGCACGATTGCCCCAAGCGATCAGCACCTCCCAGAAGAGGTAGGCAAGCAGGCTGAGGCCCACCCAGCGGGCAGCGCGTCCACGCTGCCAGAGCCATGCCATGCCGATGCCCGCGAGGAGGGCGACGCCGGGGGCGGCAAAGACCATATGTTTGTTCCAGAGACCGAACCAGTTTTCGGCGATGGACGTTGCGCTGAAGAAGATGGCGTAGGCGAGGCCGAGGTGGGTGATAAAACGCTCGCGCCAGTTGAGGCTTAGCGCCACGAGCGCCCCACCAGCCAGCACGATTGGCCAGACGCGAAAGTGGGCACTGAGGTGTTGGCCGAAGCTGTTGATTGGCGTGCCAAAGAAGGCCTCCGTGTCGCGCCCGACGCTCCCCTCGCTCACGATCAGCCCGAGGTAGCTGGGAATCGTGCGCTGGATGAGGGTCATGGTGTAGCTGCCGTAGACCATGATCCAGCCGACGAGCAGGCCCAGCGCAAAGGTGGCGAAGACGCGCCGTCCCGCCATTGGTCCGTGGCTGCCGCCCAAAAGTACCAAGCTCAGCGCAAGGACGCCGCCGAGAAAGGGGACAAAGGCGATGTGGGTGACATAGGCACCAATGGCGAGAGCGACCCCCAGGGTGGCCACGCTGCCACGCAGCCAGGTGGCGGTGGGTGGGCTGTTGAGCAGCCATTGCAGGGCCACGAGGGCGAGCAGGCTGAGCCAGATGCCGATGGTGGTGGGGAAGCTGCCGTCGTGGAAGAAGAGGAAGCCTACTGGCAAACCGGCGTAGATGATGCTTGCCCACGCTGCGGCCATGCGCCGCTGCGGACTGTCGCGCAGCAGGGCCAAGAAGAGCAGCGGAAAGCTGGCTTCAAGCAGCGCAGTTACGACCTTGACGGCAGCAACCAACGTGTGCATCGTGTCCCAGAGCAGCGTGAGCGGCAGGAGCATGTAGTAGGTCAAGAGGCTGTAGGGTACGGGATCGCGGGTGCCCCATTCGTGTTGTTGCTCCAGCCCTGTGCGCACCAGCACCGCTTGGCCATTGGCGATCAAGATGAGTTGGTTGGCGCGCAGGCCGTGATCTACCGGCACAAACTGGGGATGGAGCAGGCCAAGGAGCCGCATGCTAAAGATGAGCAATACGGCAAGGCGTACAAGCGCCCCCGCTGGGAAGGCTTCTTGGCCTGTGTTGCGCAACCATGGCAGCAAGCGCAACACCATGGCCAGCGGCAGGGTGAGGCTGAGCACTTGGAGCAGCAGCGGCAGGGCCAGGGCCGCCTGCATACGCAAGCCGAGTTCTTGGTTCAATCCGCCGCCCATGAGGCTCCCCAGGTAGCCCAACAGCAGCAGCAGCGGCAAAGCCGCTTGGCGGCTCGAAAAACCCACGAGGCGCAGGCACCAGAGGGTGGCCAAAAGGACGAGCGCCAGTTGCGCTACCCGCGACCATGGCGGGAATTGGAGGCTGAATGCAGGGCTAGGTGCCTGGACTGCCAACCAGTGCAGCGCAATGCCCAATTGACGCTCATCTGCGGGCAGGTTGAGCAGCGGTGTGGCTTGCAGCACCAAATGGAGATCGCCGCTCTGTGGGTCGGCGCTGCCAGCGGGCAGGTAGAGTTCGACCTCCTGCCATTCCGAGCGCAGTTCCAGTTCTGCCAACTGGCGCTCAAGGGTGGCGAGAACAAGATGGCGTGGTTGTAGTGAGGCGTCACCGGCAAAGAAGCGCAGGCGCAACAGGATGGGCTGTGGTCCGACGCCCGGCAGACTCACCCGCGTCCAATCGGTTGTCCAGCGTTGAAAGCCGTGGGGCGTCGCTTCGGGCGGATAGACCGCCGCAAAGCCTACGGGCGAGGGCGTAGATCCTAGCGCCTCACGCCCAGCTACGGGCACTTGATAGGCCGCGAAGCTCACCAACAGCGCCGCGAGAACAAGGAACGGGGAGAGTCCTTGGCTCCAGAACAGGTCGAACAGAGACCGGTAGGATGTTGTAGATTTCACGCAGGGATGGGGGATGGGGGATGCGAGATGCGAGATGCGGTTAAGTTTGGGGATGGCTTCAAGCTACTTTACCGTCTGCGCCCTGGGTAGTACCGACGTTAGTCGGCTGAGACCTTTGGATGCGATGGGAAGCCGACTAACGTCGGCACTACGATGGTAAAGCGTAAAGCGCGAAGCCCTTTTCTGAAAGCATCCTTTAGGCCGCCAATGATAGCCGATGGCGCACTGTTTTTGCAAGTAGGCTGTACGCTACGTATATGCCCGATCTTCGCGTCCTTCGTGTCCTTCGCGCTCTTCGCGGTAAAACAAAAGAGTCTCTACCCCCCTGAACGGATACATCCGTTCAACCCGCATCTTGTGCATCCAACATGCGATGCACACTTACCAACAACCCAAGGAAGATCCAGCTATACACGGTGTAGGGGTAGCCCTTAATCCCCTGGTTGTAGGCGAAGGGCAGAATCCAGTCGCCCAGCATCATTGAGGCAAACGCGCCCACCCAGCCGCCGGTGGCAATGATCGCGACGGTGCGCAAAAAGCCTGGCGGCGCACGGTTCACCGTCTTCCAGCCAAACCAGAGGCTGGTGCCCATGAACCAGCACCAAGCCAAGAGCCCCAAGACGCCAAATTGGCCCACGACATCAAAGAAGTTGTTGTGGGTCGAGCGCGCATCCCAGGGGAAGTAGGTCATGTTGTAAGGGGCGTAGCCCGCCGGCCCCATGCCGAAGAGCCAGTGTTGGGCGACAATGCCCAAGCTGCGTTCCCAGATGTCGAGCCGCTCCAAACCGCCTTCTTCCGTCTCTGCGGCAATGATCTCCTCAATGTAGAAACCGGCAGGGCCAATGCCAATCAGGACGAGCGCGAGGGTCAGCATAAAGAAGTACTTGCGCGAATAGAGGAAAATGATTGCGCCGATGCCCAAAATTCCCGGTACCCAGCCCGAGAGCCAGCCGGAATTGAGGATAACAACGAGATACATATGCATGCCGAGCAGCCCCAAACAGGCTGCGCGCCACACCCAGGCCACCCCTGGTAGGACGAGAATCACGCTGAAGAGGATTGCACTATACCAGAGTCCCCACAGCCCCGCGTCGGTCAGAATATACTGTTCGATCTCCAGAATCTGGGTGATGGTCATCAGCGTGCCGCCGATGACAAAGGCCCAGAGGTAGAATTTGATCTTCCATTCGCGATCAATGTAGTAGCCAACGAGATACGGTACCCACATCGAAATGACAATACTGGCGAGCGAGGCGGTCTGGGTGATGGGGAAGCCATTGCCCATGGCGGCCATGTTGAGGATGGGATCGCGCCAGAGGATGCCCCAGGGCAGTGAAATGCAGCAGATCGCCATGAAGGTGAAGAGAGAGCGGTTGAAGGAAGTTTTAGGGATCTGCCAATCCCCGTGGGTAAACATGGTGACGAGCCAGATACCAACGAGTCCTAACGAGAGGACGAGGCTAATATGTAGCGGGCTCTCGGTGCCGGTAGGAATCGCGGCGAAGCGCATAGCGAGGGCCGTGACGGGCAAGACCAAGACCAAAAACTCAAGGTAGCGGATGGCAAAAAGGGCGCCCATAAGGGCAAGCGACGGAAAGGCGAGGGCGGCGACCATCATCAGACTGCCTTGTGCCGCAAAATGGCCAATCGCGAGGCTGGCCAGAATCGTTAGGCCCACAATACCGCCCACCAGCAGCGGGCGGGGCAGCCAGGGGATGGTGATTGGTTCTTGGAGGTTTTGCATTGTTCTTTTCTTTGTGCCGTTTTGGCGGCTTCGCCGCCAAAACGGCACAAAGAGCGTGTTGCCGGGAGGCTTCGCCTTCATCGCGCAATGTATTGCAACTTACTATATACTGTGGTAGAGTAAAATTCTTACCGTAGAGCTTGCAGAGTAGCAATTATGCCTATCGCGCTAATCATCCACGGCGGGGCATGGAATATCCCCGACGAGCAGGTTGATGCCCATGTTGCGGGTTGTCGTGCGGCGTTGGCTCAAGGCTGGGGCGTGCTTGCTGCGGGGGGCAGTGCCATTGATGCCTGTGAAGCGGCTGTGCGTTTGCTGGAAGACGACCCGACCTTTGATGCAGGGACGGGTTCGGTGCTGACGAGCGCCGGTGTGGTAGAGCTTGACGCTGCTATCATGGATGGTAGCACGCTTCACTATGGTGCGGTGGCCAATGTGCGCTGTTTGCGCAACCCGATTACTTTGGCTCGCCATGTTTTGGTAGGGCCGGCGACGTTTCTCGCGGGTGAAGGTGCCGAGCAGTTCGCCGCTGCCCAGGGGCTACCGCTTTGTGCGAACAGCGACCTGATCGTACCCCGTGAACGCCTGCTCTGGGAACACTGGAAGGCAAGCCAAGCCACGCCCGAGGGTGAGAGTCACCATAAGAGCGAGGCCCAAGCCGTGGGTGGCCATGATACAGTAGGCGCCATTGCGCTCGATCAGACGGGCCGTTTGGCTGTCGCCAACTCCACGGGTGGTACGCCTTTTAAGCACCCCGGACGAATAGGGGATACCCCGTTGATTGGTTGCGGCCTCTACGCCGATGGCCGCGTGGGTGGGGCGGTCTGCACCGGTTGGGGCGAGGCGATCACCCGTGTGGCATTAGCGCGTCGCGCTGTTGAATTACTTGAACGCGGCCTGCCCCCTCAGTCAGCCGCCGAAATTGCCATTCGCACCTTGGGGCGTGCCGTGCCTGGCGGCAATGGTGGGTGCATCATCCTCAACCCCCAAGGGCGCATCGGCCTTGCCTGGAATACACGGCGCATGGCCTACGCCTACCAGTCCGAGCGGACTGAAGCGGTGTGGGGGTGCTGAGGTTGGAGGAGGCGGGACGCGGGAGGCCGGAGGCGGGACGCGGAAGGCGGGACGCGAGGCGCGAGAGGCGGAATGGTCGTCTGTGGGCAGAGCTTGTTCGCAGCTAACATTCGTTAGCTGCGAGCAAGCTCTGCCCTTTTTCACCTATCGCGCCGCGCTCTCCGACCTACTTCCGACCGAACGGCGATCACGTGGATTGGCTTGGGCCTCATGCTCCCCTTGGTTGGGTGGGGTATCGAGATGCGAGCGCTCGAGTGCTTCATAAGCCATCCAGAGCTCTTGGACAAGACTATCGGGGAGTTTCCATCCGCGTTCGAGGTGGCTGAGAATGCGCTCGCGCTGGGATTGATTAAGCATAGCTCTACACTCCTGACGGCCACCAGTCAAGCTGGAGGGGCCGTTTGTTCGTGCGTGTAGTTACATCGCACCTATCTAGGCATAGCAGCGTCACAAGGGCGGCGAATCTATGCCTGTCAGCCTATAGTGTAGAGATGGGAGTTACAACTTGTTGGGGAAGAACCAGGTTCTTCCCCGTGCCCTAGCTGCGGGCGGGGAGGTGCAGCCTCCCATGCGCATGAACGTATTAGGCTTGGGGATACCCCAAAACCCGCTTGTAGTAGGGGCTTTAGCGCCGTCCCGTTGGCTTAAGTTCATGCGCATGGGGCCCATGCCCCAATACGTTTCAAATAAGACCTCACAGGTCTGCTCTTCTGCACTGGAACGCCATCAGCAAAGACCTGTGAGGTCTATGCTCTCCCTTATTTGAAAGGTATTGGCCCATGCCCCTTCGACTAGGCTCAGGGCAAGCCCGAACCCCTGGTATGCGTCCCGTGGCTCGGAGGGCATTCACTCCCCCAGATCGTTCAGCGCAATGGGGCGGGTGCGCGGGGCGGTGTTGGTGGGCAGAAGCAGCGAGATGCCGCCTGCGGCTAGTACCAGCACGACGGAGGCCCAGAGGCAGGCGATGAGGCCGCCGTAGCTGCCGTATTGTAGGCCGAGTTGGTAGAGCATGCCGGAGAGGATGGTGCCGGCGAGTCGGCCCATGGCGTTGGCCATGTAGTAGAAGCCGACGTTCATCGCTACTTTGTCGCTATCGGTGTAGGCGAGAATGAGGTAGCTGTGAACGGCGGAGTTGAGGGCGAAGATGGCACCGAAGGCGAGCAGGCCCACAACGACGACGAGGGTGGGACTGATCGCGGCGCTGAGCGCGAGGGCGATGCCAGCGGGAAAGGCGGCAAGTGCAAAGGCTAACACGCTGGCGGTGCGCCCATCAGGCTCATTCGCCCCCTCGACGCGGCGACGAATCAGCCCCGGCGTGGCCGCTTGCACAGCGCCGTAGCCAATCGTCCAGGCGGCCATAAAACCGCCCGCCTGCCAGAAGTTCCAGCCCAGCACGCTGACGTAGAAGACGGGCAGCCCAACGACGAACCAGACATCGCGTGCGCCAAAGAGAAAGATGCGCGCCGCAGCGAGCATATTCACCGCCTGATTGTGCGCGAACATCTGGCTGAATTTGGCCTGCTTATTGGCGCTGCCGAGGTCGCCCTTGATCAACGCTACCGCCAAGAGCAGTGCGATCAGCACCAGGCCGCCAAGGATGAGCAGGGCGCTCTGGAAACCGACGAGGCTGAGCAGCAGTGCGCCCAAAAAGAAGCCCACGCCCTTGATCGCATTCTTCGAGCCGGTGAGAATGCTCACCCACTTGTAGAGTTGGCCCTGCGTCTCACCCGCCACCAACTTCACCGCGCTCTTCGACGACATCTTGGTGAGATCTTTGGCGATACCGGAGAGCGCCTGGGCCAACATGACATAAGGCACAACCAAGAGGCTTGGCGGGGCAAAGGCGAGCAGCGCCAAGGCGAGCAACTGCGTGCCCAAGCCGAGAAAGAGCGTCGTCTTGAGGCCAAAGCGCGCCCCCAAATAGCCACCAAAAAGATTGGTAATAATGCCAAAGATCTCATAGAAGAGAAAGAGCAGCGCCACCTCAAAGGGGCTATAGCCCAACTGAAAAAAATAAAAGAGCACCAACATGCGAAGCGCACCATCGGTGAGCGTATCGGCCCAATAGGCGCCGGTGACGAGGATGTAGTTGCGGAGATTACTTTGTTGCATAGGGTTTTGTGGGAGAGGGGGAACCAAGTTCCTCTAGCTAACCTCTTGTGTTGCGCTGTGGCGGCTTCGCCGCCACAGCGCAACACAAGAGAGTGGGTTTGGGGCGTAGCCCCCAACAGTGCGCAAAGTGGCGTCAACGCTGTAAGTGGCTGCGCCACTTACAGCGTTGACGCCACTTTGCGCACCAACTCGACATAACGGTTAGCGTAGCCCCACTCATTGTCGTACCAAGCGTAGATCTTCACCTGCGTGCCATTGGTGACCATGGTGCATGCGGCGTCCACAATCGCCGAATGGGGGTTGGTGACAAAATCGATTGAGACGAGCGGGCGCGTTTCGTAGGCCAGGATGCCCTTGAGCGGGCCGTGGGCGGCGGCGGCGAGCAATTCGTTCACTTCGCTGACACTGGTGGGGCGTTGCACTTCAAAGACGCAGTCGGTGAGCGAGGCGTTGAGCAGCGGCACACGCACCGCTTGGCCGTCCAGTTTGCCCTGCAACTCCGGGAAGATCATGCCAATCGCCGTCGCCGAGCCGGTGGTGGTCGGCACCAGCGAAAGGCTTGAGGCGCGGGCGCGGCGCAGATCCTTGTGTGGCTGGTCGTGGACGCTCTGCGTATTGGTCGAGCTATGGATCGTCGTGATCATACCGTGCTTGATGCCAATACCCTCGTGGATCACCTTGACGACGGGCGCAAGGCAGTTGGTGGTGCAGGAAGCGGCGGTGATGATCTGGTGCTGCGCCGGGTCGTAGCAATGGTCATTGACCCCCATCACCACATTGAGCGCCTCCTCGCCCTTGACTGGCGCGGCCACAATCACCTTCTTGACGCCAGCCGCAAAGTAGGCGGCGAGTTGCGCGGGGGTGCGAAACGCGCCCGTCGCCTCAAGCACAACCTCGACCCCCGCGTCGGCCCAGGGTACCGCACTGGGCTCTTTGTGGCTACTATAGCCGATTGAGGTTGTATCAATCTTGATCTGATCTTCTTCGCCATGAGCTTCGTGCACCCAACGGCCATGCACCGAGTCGAAATTGAGCAGATGGGCAGCAGCGGCAGCGTCGCCACCAAGCTCGTTGATATGCACAAAAGCCAAATCGGGCCAACCCCAAGCGGCCCGTAGCGCCAAGCGTCCGATCCGTCCGAAGCCATTGATGGCGATGCGTGTAGTCATAGTCTTTGTTCTCTCCTGGAATGGCGAGGGAACCGGGTTCCCCCGCCGCATGAGGTTTAGGGCGGCAGCCCTAAAAGCCCGCCTTGGAGGGAGCTACGCCCCAAACGCTGTTTTTTGTTCGGTTTTGGCGGCTTCGCCGCCAAAACCGAACAAAAAGAGGTTTTCTTGAGGAGGCTGCGCCTTCCCCAAGCCCCCTCCGGCGAACGCCTGCTACAATCATATCAATTGAGATTGATATGATTGTAGCAGGCGACGGGGCAAATGTCTAGGGGGGTACCTCGTGTATTACCGCAAAAGAGCGCAAAGCAGAGTCAGGTTAGGGCTGAAGCGGGCTGTTAAAAGAAAAGGGTGTGACCAAAATGTGTAGCTAGGGTGCGCGAGGGAACCTGGTTCCCTCGCATCCTTCATCAGTCCTAAGGGTTGTAGGGCATCGCCCTACAGATTTTGGTCACACCCAAAAGAAAATGCTATAATCACAAGAGTGAAAAGCGATCGCTGTGACAAAGAGCTGTAGGTAGGGTGTGCGAGGGAACTTGGTTCCCTTGCACCACTGACACAGAAAGCACCTGCGGATGTCGATCGAAGTTGTCGTTGGCGCGGCTACTGAGGCGGTCTTTGGCTATCTGCTTGAGCATGGCTTGGCTGCCCAGCTCCGCCAGCGCCTCCAGCCCGATCCGTTCAAGGCGGCCTTTAGGCTGGCGTTGACGCGGGCCTTCAACCAGTTTGCCCACGTCCATCCGCAGCTTGTTGCGGCGCTCTTCGATCAGCATCTGCTTACGCGCCCGGCGGTGGCGCAACTCTTGGCGCAGAGTATCGAGCGCGACCATCCGCCTGATGCGGCGGCGTTGGCTGCCCTCTATGCGGAGCAGTTGGGCACCACGCCTGAACGCCGTGCGGCGCTCCAGGCCGAGATTACGCCCGCAGCCGCTACGTTGCTTACGGCACTACGCAGCGAGTTGCGGCGCATGGCTGAGTTCCAGCCACTCTTCGATAGCCAGGCGCTCGACCAGGTTGCCTTGCACACCGGGGCGACGGCGAGCGAGGTGGCGGCAATGCGCCAGACGCTCGATGCCTTGGCCCAGGCGACCCGTGATCTCCATCAGCAGATCATTGCCACAAAAGAGCGCACAGTAATGCAACACAACAGCGATGCACGCGCCCCTCACGCCCCCCCCACAACCGCCGCTACCCAGATTGGCCGTGCGCCGCGCAGCAAGCCCAACCCCTTCATTGCGGGCAGCGCCGTGCCGCCCGAACGCTTCTACGGGCGCGCCCACGAGCGCCAGGCGATCAGGGCGCGCATCGGGGCGCTGACGGCGCAGTCTATTTCGCTGGTTGGCCACTTTCGTAGCGGCAAGAGTTCGCTGCTTGAGTATGTGCTGGCGCGGCGCACGGAATTCTGCTCAGACGAGCAGAACGCACTGGTGGCCAAGATCTCGATGGCCGATAGTCGCTACCGCAGTGCATTGGGCATCAGTGATGGTTTGCGGCGGGCGATATATGCCCAGACCGGCGAGCCGCCGTGGGAGGCGGACGAGAACGATGACACCTACGCGCTCGAAGATGGCCTCGCCCGCCTCGCCCGCCAGGGGCGACGCACGATCCTGCTGATTGATGAGTTTTGCGCCTTTGACGACACGGCGCAGTTCTACCGCTGGGGCGACGATTGGCGAACGCTGGCCCAAAGCCCGCGCCTCGCCCTCGCGCTGGTGATCGCCTCCCACCGCCCGCTCCATGAGATCTACGAGCAGCGGCAGGTCAGTTCGCCCTTTGGCAACATCTTCCTACAGGAGCGCCTGCGCCCCTTTGCGCCGGACGAGGTGTTGCGCCTGTTGCGTGACGGCTTTGCCACCAACGACGAGCAGCCGAGCGCCGCAGACGAGGCGCTCGTCGCCGAACTGGCCGGCGGCTGGCCCTTCTATGTTCAACTGGCCGCCAGCCTGCTCTGGCACGAGGGCGAACACACAGCGGTGCGCGATGCCTTTGCCCACCAAGCGCAGCCTCATTTTGTACGCCTCTGGCGCAGTCTGCTCGCCACCGAGCAGGCGGCGCTACGCGCACTCGTTAGCGCGGGCCAAGCGCCCAGCAGCGAACTCCAGACGAGCCTGCGCGAACAGGGGCTGCTACGCGCCGATGGTCAACTCTTTAGCCCCCTGTTTGCTGCGTATGTGCGGGGGTTGTGATGGCTTTTCGGGCCTTTTTACCGCAGAGGGCGCGGAGGTCGCAGAGGGTTCTCTTCCCGTTGCTGGCTCGCATCCTCTGCACCCCTCTGCGGTGAAAAACCCTTGCCATAACACCCTCTGCGCCCCTCTGCGTACTCTGCGGTGAAAAACCCTATTCGGAGCTTTTTACCGCAGAGGGCGCGGAGGTCGCAGAGGGTTCTCTTCCCGTT
>RSAS01000587.1 GCA_003934145.1 Candidatus Viridilinea halotolerans
ACCCGCTGGGGGGAGGGAGCCGGACTCCTCCCCCCAGCGGGGGGAGGTTGGGAGGAGGGGGATGTAGCGAACTGTAAAGTACCCTAAAACGCAGTAGAGCAAAAGGAACGCTATCACCCTGAGCGCAGCGAAGGGTCTCTCGTCGTAACCAGAAGAGATGCTTCGCTACGCTCAGCATGACAAAAGCCACAGCGTTCCTTTTGCGCTATTGCCCTAAAACCTTGTCTTACGCTGTATATTCCCCAACCCAACCACAACCAATGTCACCAGGCTGATGATCAGGCTGATCGCCATGCCCTCGGCGCGCCGGTTCAGGTCAGGATTGGTGAAGAACTCTAGGGCGAGTACGGTGAGCATGCGTGGGTAGCGCACCCCCAGCAGCGCGGGTACCTCGTAGGCGCCGAAGACGAAGGCAAAGACCAACGCCGACCCGGCGGCCAGGGCTGGCAGCACCAGCGGCAGGGTCACGTAGCGCAGGCGCTGCCAAGCGGTGGCCCCCAAGTTTTCGGCGACGAGGTCGTATTGGGCACCTTGAGTACGCAGCACGGCCAGCACGATCAGCAGCAGAAAGGGGATCTCCTTGCTGACGTAGTGCAGGATGATCCCCCATCCGTAGCGGTCGCGTACCAGCACCGGGAACTGGGCCGGGGCCTCGATCAGGCCGAGTGCAAAGGCGATGCGCGCCAGCAGCCCGCTCTGGGCCAACAGCAAACTCAGGGCCACCGCCCAGACCAGATGCGGAAAGGCGAGGTTGAGGTTGAGCATGAGCAGAGTTGCGCCCTTGGTTGGGTAGCGGCACTGGTTCAGGGCTGCGGCAATAAAGAGCGCACCAAAGGCGGCCAGTCCGGTTGAGGCCAGGCTCACCCAGAGCGAGAAGCCCAGTGCGGGCCAAAATTCGCGCCCGGCGGGGCCAGTGCCACCCAGTACGTTGCGGTAGGCATCCAAGCTAAGCTGGCTGGTGCCGCTACGCGCCAGCGCGCCCAGGCTCTGCGCAACCCCGTAGGCAAGGCTGACGCCCATCAGCAGCCCGATAAGACTCAGGGCCGGAAGCAGCGCCAGCCAGAGGCCAACCTGCGCACGCCTACGTGTCATTGGCCCGTCCCGATCAGCACCTGTTCGCGCCAACCCTCTTCGACCAGGGTTTGGTACACGCCCGCCGAGTCGCCGACGAGGGCGTTGGCCAAATCTTCGGCGGGGGTGGCCGCTGTGCCGAGTTGGGACTGAGCGGCGTCGAGCGCGGCGCGTTGGGCGGGATCGCTCACGCGGGTCACGTCAATTGCATAGCCGAGGCCGAAACCATTTGCGGGCAGAATCTGCGCTGCCTGAAGCTCAGGTTCAAGGATGAGGTTGGCGAGTACCAGCGCGGCAGCTTGGTTTGACGCATTGCGCGGGATCGCCAGATAGTTGAAGTCACCGATCATGAAGTCGTCGAAGACGAAGGCGCGGGCCGTCGCTGGCACCAACCCTTCGTTGATCAGCGACCCCGCCCCGGCGATGGCTTGGGTGATGCTGAAATCCACCTCGCCATTGGCAAACAGGCTGTGCAGCTCGTTCTCGTCCTTGGGGTAGGTTGCGCCCTCCCGCCACAGGAAGGGCTTCAGCGTGTTCAGGTAGGCCCACAGTTCGGGCGACCATTGTTGCCAAATTGCTTCGTCATAGGCCAGCCACTGTTGGGCATCGCCGCTGAGTTCAAAGAGGGCGCCCTTAACGAAGCGCGTACCCTGGAACGCGCCTGGCCCTGGGGCAATGTAGGTGAAGCGGCCCGGATTGGCCTGCGCCCAAGTCAGCAGTTCGGCGTACGAACGCGGCAATTCGTCTTCGTCCATGCGCGCCGTATCGTAAATGAACTGAAACTGCGCCGAAGACCAGGGGCTCTCGTAGCCCTCAACCGGCTCGCCGAAGTCTAGGTAGAGCGCCGGGTTCTCCCAATCGACCAGCGCAGCGTTGGGCAGGCGGCGCGACCAGTCGGGCAGCAGCATGGCGGCCTGCTTGAGCGAACGAAAGTTCTCGCCGTTGATCCAGATTAGGTCAACCGCCCCAGCCGTGATACCCGCCTCCTTCTCGCTGAGTACCTGGTTCACCGCGTCCACCGCATCGGCCAGCGGCACCCGGTTGAGCGTAATGCCGTAACGTTCAGCGAGCGGCTTGCCGTAGAATTCGTCCACGAAGCGGTTGATACTCTCGGAGCCGCCCCACATGTACCAATTGAGCGTCTGACCACGGGCAGCGGCCACGACACTGTCCCAAGCATCGAGGTTCAGTTCGGTGGAAGCGGCGGTAGGGGCAGCGGGCGGCGGAACGGTCGTGGCGGGCTGGCCCGCACATGCAGCCAAGATCATCGCCAGCATTCCCAATACGGCAATCAAATGGATCGGTCGCTGGTGCATCGGATGTCTCCTTCCTAAACTCATGGTGATGCGCCCTTTGAGCCTCACCCCCCGCAAGCGTTCATGGGCGGACAGAAAACTTATGCTTCACCTTCTGGAACCGCATTGCAATGTCAAGAATCTCAATGTCTTCCCCCCTCTCCCACAACGTGGGAGAGGGGGCAGGGG
>RSAS01000700.1:0-11457 GCA_003934145.1 Candidatus Viridilinea halotolerans
ATCCCCTGGTGGGCTGCTTGCTCTTACTGGTCGCGCTGACGCTCTACAAAGGCAGCGTCCTCTACCGGGCGCAGAGCTACGAGCGCAACCTGCGCTTTCTGCTAGTTGTGCTGGGCAATGAAGCGCGCTTCTGGGCCTATCTCTGCCTGCTCGCCGCGCTCTCGCTGCTCACGAGCAATGTGGTGCTAGGGCTGGCCTTGCGTCTCGCTTTGGCGCTTCCGCTGCTACTGGCGTTGTTGGACATTGGCATTTTTCTGAACTTCTCGCAACGCCTCACCCTGGCTGATCTCTACACCTTCAGCTTCAAACTGAACCTGGGCTATACCTACGCGGTGCTCAAAACGCTGGTGCGCCAACTCGGCATCTGGAGCTACTGCTACCTGATGCTTGTTCTGGGTTTCGTGGTGCTCTTGGTCTGGTTGTTGCTCTACCCCGTCGTGGCCAATTACGCCCTCGCCGCTTGGCTCTGCGGCGCGGCGCTCCTGCTCGGCGTCGTCAGCGCCAGCATCGCCGCCCGTACCAGCGTCACCGCCGCGACCGCCAGCGTAGCCCCGGCGACCACCCCGCCGCCTGTGGCCTACACCCATAGCGCAGCGATCAACGTGATTGATCTGCTGCGTAGCGGGTTGAGCAAAAACCGGCCCTACTCACACGCCTTTGCCCAAGCCTTGTTGGCCCGCTATAGCGAACCGCCAGCCATCTGCGTGCAGGGGCTGGGTGTCAATCCGCCCCCCAACCTCATCCTGATCATCCTCGAATCGTTCTCCATGTGCCACAGCAAGCACCTGTCGGGCATCTTTAATTTTACGCCCAACCTCGACATGCTCATGCGCGAGAATGTGGTCTTTACCAACTTCTACGCTAATGGCGGCACCTCAACCGATGCCTTGGTGGCGCTGCTGGGCGGCACCGTCCCGCTGCCCTCGCCGCGCTATGCCCGCGAGCCCACGCTCGACATCTTCGACCACTTCGACGAGACGTTGCCCCGTCTGATGGGGCGTCATGGCTACCAGACGCTCTTTATGACCGCCGCCGATGTTGCTGCGTTCGGCGTGGGGGCGTGGGCCAGCACCATCGGCTTTGCGAGCGTGCAAGCGCGGGCCGATCTGCAACATGACCAATCGCGGGCGCAGGGCTTCAGCACGGCCACCGACGAGACGCTCTACCAGAATGCGATCTTGCATCTTCAGCGTTTGCAACCGCCCTACCTGATGGTTCTCGAAACCGGCTCCAGCCATGAACCATTTATTGATCCCGATAGCATGCGCGCTTCCGAAGGACTCTGCATGCGCTACGCTGATCGCAAAATCTACGAGTTTATCCGCTACCTCGAGGCAACCAACTTCTTTGCCAACGGCATGGTCATGATTGTGAGCGATCATCGGCGACGCGGGGCGGTGCTGCCTGAGGAGTATGCGCGTTACGGCGCGGCAGCACCCTTTCAGATCCCGCTGATTATTATTGACGGCAAAAAACACCCCCGCACCGTCACTGCGCCCTACCAACAGACGGATCTGCTGCCTTCGTGGCGCTACATGCTCGAAACTAGCCCGATCAACCTCAGCCCCTTGCAAGGCATCTTGCTGCCCGAACCCATCCATTCGGCCAACGCGATCCTGTCGCGCAACGTCTTCGACATCTACGACAGCGTGAACGTGGTGCAGCACGGCATGGTGCAGCGGGTGCGCCTTGCTGGCGATGCAACCCGTTTTGAAGATCCGCGTGTGGCGCTGCCAGGCGTCATTGACATGATTAACTACCAGCGTCTGCGTTACCTTAGGTGACGGTTCCCACGGCTAAAGCTCGTGGGCTTCAAGGGGATGCCGCCCCATCCCACACGGTCATACGCGAAGAGACTGGAGACCCCGTTGCAGAATGTTGAGCGCCGCATTGTGATCTCGCCCCATTACCAGCCCACAATGAGGGCAGGCGTGGACGCGCACGCTCAATGCCTTTTTGAAAGGCTGGTGCTAGAGAAGATTATACGCGTATAATTAAGTTATGACGCGAAGAACGCACGGAAGATGAGATGTACCATGAGTGAAACAATCACACTACACCTACCCGATCGCTTAGCCGCTAGTGCGCGAGCGGTAGCCACGCAAACTGAGCGCCACCTTGAAGATGTCTTGCTTGAATGGCTGGATCGTGCTGCTACTGAAGTGCCACTTGAACTTCTCCCGGATGCTCATGTACTTGCCATACGCGACTACGAAATGGCCCATGATCAGCAAGAGCAATTGAGCCAATTGCTGGTGCGCCAACGTGAAGGCATGCTCACCACACAAGAACGGGGAGAACTTGAAGAGATCCTCGATGTCTACCGGCGTGGTATGGTACGCAAAGCCCAGGCAATCAGCATCGCTGTTGCCCGTGGCTTACAACCTCCCCTGAGTTGATCCTGTGAAACGCATTACCATCCTGGCCGATGTGTGGGGCCAGATCTATCTCTTTCACCCGGCGCTGGTTCGCCACCCACCGCTACACTGGGACGAGGTTCTGCTCAGGGCGATCCCGGCGGTTGAGCGTGCCCGCAGCCTCTCCGACCTGGTGGCTGTGCTGAATAGCCTGCTCTTCCAACCGCTGCGCGATCCCTCTTCCTCTGCCACGCTGAGCCCAGTCCGCCCAGCCACATCGGCAACGGGCTTGCGCCGCGTGCATGAGGGTTGGAATGAACATGGCCGCCCCTACATTTACCGTCAGGCATGGCAAAACGTGGCGGAATATGCATGCGATCCGCATATCACCAAGGTCTACGCAGAAGGGCTGCATGTTCATATCCACACGACCCTGGCATGGCCCACCGCCGAAGCGCCGCCGCCGCTCGCCTTTCCATCTCCAGGGGCGAAGCGGGCCAGACCCATGAACCAATACCGTTCAAGTAAGCTCACGCAAAGTCGCAAAGCCGCTAAGGGTTGGCATACCTACGCCAAAAACGTTGCGCCCTTGTGCCTTTGCGTCAAGCAACCCGTCTTATCTAAAAGACTTTGGCCCATGAACCGTGCCGCACGGCTATTGGGCCTCTGCAAGACATGGAGCGTGCTCGCAGCCTTGTTTCCGTTGAGCAACGAGGAGCTTGGGGAAGAATGGCTCGCGCATTGGCTCCCGCTCATCGCGGCGGCGCCCGATCAGGCGAGCTTTTACCACCACATGAATGTACTCGCCGCCACGCTCCACGATGGCCACGCAACCGCATGGCATCCCGACCTGCACGCGCTGCCTGCGCCGCCTGTGCAGGCAGCAGAACCACACCTTCCCTTTCCCGTGCCTGAAGCGGTGCGCCATCTACGTAAGCTTGGTTCCGATCTGGCCTACATGAACCCATTTGCCATCCCCGATCGGCAGACGCTCCGCGAAGCCTTTGCGCTACTCACCGGCATCCGTGGCCTCATCCTTGATCTGCGTGGCTACCCGCGCTGCCACTTTCCGCAGGAACTGATCCGCTGCCTCTGCCGCGCAACCGTCGTCTCGCCATGCTATGCCATTCCCCGCATCTGCCACCCCAATCACGAGTTTCGGCAGTGGCGGCACATCCAATACACGGTTACGCCCGATTGCGCCTACCCGCTCTTTAGCGGGCCGGTTGTAGCCCTGATTGATGCCACTACGCAGAGCGCCGCCGAAGATTTCGCTATGTACTTACGCAACGCAGAGCGGGCGGTCTTTGTTGGCGCAGCGACGCCTGGCTGCCACGGCAACGCGGCCTACATTGATCTGCCCGACGGCGGCTGGTTCTCGTTTAGCGGCATGCGCGTTACTTGGCCGGACGGTGCGCCATTTCAGGGAATTGGCCTCGCCCCCGATGTCGCGGTGGACGCGGATGCAACCGAGTATGACAACATCCTCGCAGCGGGGGTTGAGGTGCTTACCAGGCTTGTGCGCGAGCCGCACGGACACACGCAGTAGTTAGGTAGTGCCGACTTTAGTCGGCTGAGAGGCTGTCTGAAAAGTCTATGGTTTGGCGTTGGAGTGCCGGCTTCAGCCGGCTAAAGCCGGCACTCCAGCGTGTGACCCCCGGATGCCGACTAAAGCTGCTCAGTATGCCACCCACCACATTCAGCCCTCTCCTGCAACCGCATGTACACACCGCCGCCCAAGCGCTCGACGCGCTGCTGGCCGACTATGGCGATCGCTGTGCGCCGAGCGCACGCGCAGGTCTGCTTGCCCAGCTTGAGTGCCGCTTGAGCGAAGCCGTCACGCCGACGTTGCGCCTGCTCTTTGCCGCTTTCTGTGCTGTGCGCGATCCGCTGCGGGCCGAGCAGCCCGCCGACGTGAGCGCCCACCCGCTCTACCCTCTGTTCGTGCAGCACATCCAACAACAGGGGCTTGCGGTCGCGCTGCGCGAATTTCCCGTCCTGTGTAGTCTGCTCGATCTCCTCAGCCAATATTGGCTTGCTGCCGCCACTGAGCTATGCCAACGTCTGCGCCACGATAGCCATGCCCTCGCAGAGAGCTTTGGTGCATTGGGGCCGGTGATCGCTATCCGCGCCGGGCTCTCCGATGCTCATCAGCAGGGCCGCACCGTTATCTGCCTGACCTTTGCCAATGGCACGAAGCTCATCTACAAGCCGAGGGATGTGGGGCTTGAAGCGGCTTGGTTTGCGCTGCTCGCCTGGATCAACCAGCGGTACAATCTCTTGCCCTTGCGCGTGCTGCGCCTTTTGCCACGGCCAGGCTACGGGTGGGTGGAGTATGTGGCGGAAGAATCATGCCTTGAGCAAGCCGCCGTGCGGCGCTACTACCACCGGGCGGGCATGCTGCTCTGCTGCCTCTACCTGTGGCAGGGCAGTGATATGCACCACGAAAACCTGCTCTGCGCGGGCGAACAGCCGATCTTGATTGACCTTGAATGTCTCTTCCAGCCGCAATCCCGCTGGCAGAGCCAGATGCTTACGCCTACCCGCTTCAGCGCCACGGTGCTACGCACCCATTTTTTGCCCGCATGGGAGGTGTCACTACTTCAGGATAGCAGTGGATTGGGTGGTACATTGCCGCTACTCAATGGGCAACCCGTCGATCCCAGCGCCTATAGCGATGCTATCGCAAGCGGCTTTTGTGCGCTCTACCGCCGCTTCCTGGCCGATGGTGCGGCGCTTGTTCGTGCGGAGAGCCCCTTGCTGCCGTTGGCCGAGCAGTGTACCCGGCCCATCCTGCGCGACACCGCCGTTTACGCGGCGCTACGGCAGCGTTCGCTCCAGCCAGAACTGTTGCGCCACGCCGACGAGCGCCAGCGCTACCTGCTGCAGCGCTTGAGCGCGGCCATACCTGAGCCGCTCCGCGAGCGGGAAGCAGCACGTTGCGCCGCTGAAGCAGAGGCGCTTATGCAACTTGATATTCCTCGCTTTGAGGTCGCCATCGGCAGCACCGACCTGCTTTTGCCCATGGGCGAACGCAGCGCCGATTGTTTCACGCTTGCGCCGCTCGCGGAAGTACGGCAGCGGCTGCTCAGCCTATCGGCCAAAGACATGGCCGCGCAGCGCTATTGGCTGCGTGGCACGCTGCACTTGCGCCAACATGCGTTGCCCACACACTCACGCAACACCGCAACGCCGTTAAGGGTTGGCCCAGCGCGAGCTTTGCGCCTTCGCGCCTTTGCGTCAAAAAACCGGTCATGGTTCCACACCAGAGCCCTCGCCCTTGCCGCCCAACTTGAGCGCATGGCCGTGCCCGCCGCTGATGGCTCGGTCACCTGGATCACGCTGCACGCCGATCAATATTATCGCTTTCGGCCCCATGATTACTTCCTCTACGACGGCAACGTCGGGGTGGCGCTCTTTCTCGCCGCAGTCGAAAGCATGGGCCGCTCCGGGCGCTACCGTGACCTGATCTATGCAACATTAGCCCCCTTGCAGCGCACCATCAGCGCTGGCCCACTACCGCCACAAATTGCCATCGGTGGCACAAATGGCTTGGGGGGCTTGGTCTATGCGCTCGTGCGTATCAGCACCCTCCTCAACGATCCGGCCCTGCTCACCTTGGCTCAACTCACTGCCGCACAGATCAGCGTCGAACGGATCGAGCGTGATCAGCATTTCGATCTCTTCGACGGGGCCGCCGGTGCGATCCTGGGGCTGTTAGGCCTCTATGAAGCCACGCATGACCCGAAGCTCCTCGAACGGGCAGGCTGGTGCGGCGCCCATCTGCGTACCGGGCACGGGCGAGGGGACGGCATGGCCCATGGTGCCGCCGGGATCGCCTACAGTCTCGCACGGCTCTTTGCGGCGACCGGGAGAGTTGAAACGGAACGTTGCGCCGTACCCCACCTGTCAGCGCACGCCGTCCCGGTGCCACCCGCATTGGCCGCGAGCTACTGCCAAGGAACAGCGGGGATTGGCTTAGCGCACCTGGGCATCCTCGCCACCGAGGATACGCCCGCGCTCCGGGCGGAGCTTGAGCGCTTGCTGGAGGCGACGGTCATCGCGTCCGATCATCCGCTCGATGTGGTCTGTTGCGGCAACTTTGGGCGCTACGAGTTCATGATCGAGACAGGTAAACGCCTCCAGCGCCCCGAGTTGATTGCGAGCGCACGCAAGCAAGCGGCGCAGGCCGTAGTGTGCAGCGGCACCTTCCGCCTGTTCAACGACCTGCCTGCAACGCTACTACGCACCAGCTTCTTTCAGGGCTTGGCGGGCATCGGCTATACACTCCTGCGCCTAGCCGATCCCGAACGCCTGCCGTGCGTGCTGTTATGGGAGTAGCGGGGCAGATGCGAGCGTGGTTTTTGCGCTATTGCGCTAATTCGTTCGGTGGGTTGCAGTTGCCGCAGCATCTTCATTACGGTATGATACGTACAGATGATCGCTGATGTGCCCAATGCAAACGGTCGGGCAGCTAGGCCACTGATGACTCACCTCTGGCGTCTGCTCATTGCCCTGCTCTACAGCGAACGGCTGCTCAAACATTGGGCCGTGCGCCGCTTTTTTTTGCGCCAGCCCGCACCATCCAATGTGCCAACCCCTGAACTGGTGAGCATCCTTCAGCCCATTCTCAGTGGCGATCCGGCGTTGGCGGACTGTTTAGCGCAAAATCTTGAAGCTAAAACAAGCTATCGGCGCGAGTTCATCTGGCTACTGGATGCCGATGATTACGAGGCGCAACGGATTTGTGCCGCGTTGCGCCAACGGCACAGCACAACGACGATCCACATGGTCACCCTCCCCGCCCCACCGGCGCACCACAATCCCAAGTTGGTGAAGTTGCAGGCTGGCAGCACGTTGGCTCAGGGGGCGATCATTTGTGTGCTTGATGATGACACGATGCTGCCGGATGGTGCATTGGAGCGAGCGTTGCCGTTGCTGGCGCAACCCGACGTGGGGTTGGTTTTTGGCCTGCCCTACTACGTCAGTTTCGAGAATCTCTGGTCGAGCCTTGTGGCCATGTTTGTCAACAGTAGCAGCCTGATGACCTACGTGCCCTTTGCTGCGCTCCACGAGCCGGTGACGATCAATGGAATGTTTTACGCTATGCGCCGCACGACGCTCCAGGCGCTAGACAACTTTACGGGCCTAGAAGAGATTGTGGCCGACGATTTTGCCGTCGCCGCCGCGTTGCGTCGCCACGGCTACCGCCTTGCGCTGAGTCCGCTCTGCCACCCCATTCGCACAACGGTAGAGGGGCCGCGCCACTACGCCAATCTGATCCAGCGCTGGCTCATCTTCCCCCGCGAGTCGTTGATGCGCCATCTGACCCTTGGCGAACGGGCGCTCTTGTACGCCCTGGTGGCCCTGCCCCTCGTTGGGCCATGGTTGGCACTCGCCGCGCTTCGTTGGGCACCCGTAGCCATCATTCGCCGCTTGGCCCTGGGCTACTTTTTGCTCGGCTATGCCATTTTTGCCCAGCAGAACCGCGCCTATCTCAACAACGCAACCCCCGTGCGTGCCCACCTCCTGCTGCCCATCGTGCAACTGCTCCTACCCGCACAATTCATCGCCGCCCTCCTCGCGCCACGCCGCATCATCTGGCGCGGCCATGTGATGGCGATAGCCCGTGGCGGGCGCTTGCACATGATCCGGCGGCGTAGGTCAGCGACGAGTGACGAGTGACGAGGGACGAGAAGAATCGCGTTATCTTCCCCCCCTCTCCCACAACGTGGGAGAGGGGGCAGGGGGTGAGGGCCATCTAGGGCATCCCAAGAGCTTAACAGTCCGCATAACGAATGGCACCAAACCCTCTTGGTATGCGGTATGTCCTGCTTGTCACTTGTCACTCATAACTGGCATGGGTGAGGGCCAACGATCGCATCACCACCAAGAAATTGTAGTCACCTGTGAATCCAGTGCAACCTACAATGCTTGAACAGACCTACACCCGCCTCAACCAGCCCCGCGTCTGCTGTGTGGCCGGGGCACGCTGGGAGGTCATTGAGGCTGGCTGTGGTGCGCCGCTGCTCTTGCTGCCTGGTGGCTTTGGTATCGCCGCGACATCCTTTCAGTACATTGACGCATGCGCGGGGCACTATCGGGTGCTGGCGGTGACCTACCCGCCTCAACTGAAGCGCATTGCTGCGTTAGCGGATGGCATTGCGGCGCTGCTTGCTGTGTACGGGATTGCACAAGCCCACGTTGTTGCTGGTTCAGCCAGCGGTGCGGTGGCACAAGTCTTGGTGCGTCGCCATCCGACGCGGGTGACCGCGCTCATCTTGGCGCAGACGGGCCTACCCGAGCGGCGGCGCGCCGCATTGGCGCGTACGCTTGCGCAGGTGTGCCAAGTCTTGCCGTCGGGCATCATGCTGGCCCTGATGCGTCTAGCGATTTTGCGCTTTTTGCCCTATAGTGATGAGCTACACGCCTTCTGGCGTAGCCATTTTGCCGAGGTGGTGTCCACACAAAACCGGGCCGCGCTTGCGGCGCGCTGGCATGCGCTTGCCGACTATGATCGCAACTACTGCTTTCGCCCCAGCGATCTACAGCACTGGCCGGGGCGGGTAGCCCTGATCGAAGCCAGCAACGACGGCATGCTCTCGCCCAAGGCACGTGCCAAACTACGCGCTTGTTACCCCCAAGCGCAGATCTACACCTTGGCGGAGGCGGGCCATGCATCGAGTGTCACCAATCCAGCGCCGCAGATCGCGCTGATACGGGAATTTTTAGGTTAAAGGGGATGTGCGGGAACCAGGTTCCCGCGCATGCTCCCACTCTCCGGCGAGGGATGCGCGGGAACCAGGTTCCCGCGCATCCCTCGCCGGAGAGTGGTGTTAAAGGAATGGCAATGCGCGTCCTCATCACTGGCGGCACTGGCTTCATCGGCAGGCACCTCGCGGCATCGCTGTTGCGCCAAGAGGTGGTGGTACGTCTGATGGGGCGTTCGTTTGCGCCAGTGGCCGATCTGCTGGCGGCGGGGGCGTTGCCTGTGCCGGGCGATCTGCGCGATGCTGCCGCAGTGGATCGCGCCTGCGCCGGGGTGGATCTGGTCTGCCACGTTGGTGCCTTCTCGGCACCCTGGGGGCGACGCGCCGATTTTCTCGCGATCAATCTGGCGGGTACGGCCCATGTCGTCGCGGCCTGCCGTCGCCACGCGGTGCAACGGCTCGTGATGATCTCCTCGCCAGTGGTCATCTTCGCCAACGAAGATATGCACGAAGCGGATGAAAGCTGGCCCTACCCGCAACGCTTCTGCTCGCCCTACGCCCTCAGCAAAAAGTTGGCCGAAGATCTGGTGCGCAACGCGACCGATCTCCCCTCGGTGATCCTGCGCCCCAAGGCGGTCTTTGGCCCCGGTGATCAGGCGATGCTCCCCCGGCTGATCGCCGCTGCTCGTAGTGGGCGCTTGCCATGCATTGGCGACGGCATGAATCGTGTTGATCTCACCTATATCACCAATGTCGTGCAGGCGATTGAATTAGCCATGGTTGCCACACCAGCCGTGGGGCGCACCTACACCATCACCAATGGCGAGCATGTGTTGCTCTGGGAGGTACTGCGCGACGTATTTCGGCGTGTCGGCATCCGCAAGCCACTGCGGCGGCGTCCGCTCAAAATGATGTTGGCCCTCGCTGGCTTACTGGAACTGCATGCCAGCCTCAGTGGGCGCGAACCTGTGTTGACACGATACAGTGTAAATATTCTCGCCCGCACGCAAACCTACACAATCGCTGCGGCCCAGCGCGACTTAGGCTACCGGCCCTGCGTAGACGTAGCCGCAGGCATAGAGGCGACATTAGCGGCGATGGGGGCAGGGTAGGCGGCGAGGCGGTGACGAGGTGCATACGGGAATCTGGTTCCCACGCATCCTTAATCAGATACCGCTGGTTTATTCCCCTGGGAGCGAGGGCGTCCCGCCCTCGTAGCCCGCACGAGGGCGGGACGCCCTCGCTCCCAGGCCGTTGGAAGAATAAACCAGCAGTATCTCCACGATGTTGTCCATTTTTCTTCGGGGGGGCCTGAACGGATACCCGTTTTGGCGGCTTCGCCGCCAAAACGGAACAAAAAAAGAGAGTTTGGGGCTTGCCCCATGCCAAAAAACTGCGCACGCACCATGGAATGTGGTACAATCCTGCGGGCCATCACATTATTATGGCATCCCTAGCAAATGAAGGAGCAGATATGCACATCGTTGTGTGTCTTAAGCAGGTTCCCCGCGATAACTCGGTCAAGATCAATCCCGACCTAAGCATCAATGCTGATGGTATCGAAAAGATTATCAATCTCTTTGATGAATATGCTATCGAAGAGGGTCTGGTTTGGAACGAAAAGCATGGTGGCAAAGTCACAGTGCTTTCAATGGGTAGTGGTGAATGGGTGGAGCAGATGCGCCGTGCGTTGGCGATGGGTGCCAGTGATGCGCTGCTGCTCAAGGATTCCGCCTTCGCCAATCTCGACACCCTCGCTGCCGCGAAGGTGGTTGCGGCGGCGATCAAGAAACTCGGCGACGTGGATCTCGTGCTCTGCGGGCGCAACAGCACCGACGATGAGAGCGGCGCCTTCGCCCCCGCACTCGCCCGCACACTCGGCTGGGCGCAAGTGACCTATGTTGGCAAGGTGCTCAACGTTGACCCCGCCGCCAAGCAACTGACCGCCGAGCGCCACCTTGAAACCGAGGTCGAGACGGTGGTCGCCAGCCTACCTGCTGTCGCCAGTGTGATCAAAGATATTAACCACCCGCGCTACCCCTCACTGCTCAAGATCAAGAAGGTTGCCAAGATCAGCCCGCAAGTCTGGAGTGCTGCCGACCTTGGTGTCAGTGGCCTTACCCCGACCACCACCATCAGCAGCCGCGTCCCCCCCCCGCCACGCCCCTCCGGCGAAATAGTGGATGGCGGCGACGCAGCGGCCAAGGTCAAAAAACTGGTAGATAAGCTGCTGGAAAACCAAATCATTTAGGCACGGGGGCGCGGGGTTCCCCCGCACGGGGGCGCGGGGGAACATGGTTCCCCCGCATCCTTGCCCCCGCACGGGGGCGCGGGATTCCCCCGCACGGGGGCGCGGGGGAACATGGTTCCCCCGCATCCTTGCCCCCGCA
>RSAS01000700.1:11557-12844 GCA_003934145.1 Candidatus Viridilinea halotolerans
CGGGGGGGCGCGGGGGAACATGGTTCCCCCGCATCCATTAACACAACCCGATGTGCCCAACGGCACATCAATACAAAAGGAGTGACACCCTATGGCGGGCGTACTCGTCTATATCGAACAGGTTGGCGGCGAGGTGGCTGCCGTTTCACGCGAGTTGATGGGTAAGGGCCGCGAATTGGCGGCAGCGCTAGGCGGCCCCCTGCGAGCATTGGTAGTTGGTGCCGACCCCGCAGCACTCGCGGGACGTGTGGTCAACTTAGGTGCCGAGACGGTCTACACGGTGGCCGATAGCAGTCTGGCGGCCTACACAACCGATGGCTATGTCGCGGCGGCCAAGGCGGCGGTGGAAACGGCCAACCCCGCGTTGATCCTCGCTGGATCGAGCTTCCAGATGCGCGATTTTGGCGCTGCGCTGGCCGCTGATCTCGATGCGTGTTTGGCGGTGGATGTGGTTGACCTCAAGGTGGAAGGCGGGGCACTGAGCGCCACGCGCCCCTCGCACGGCGGCAATGTGCTCAACACCTTCAGTTTTGCCGCCGGCAAGCCGGTGGTTGCGCTAGTGCGCAAGCAGAGTTTTGCCGAAGCCGCAGAGGGGGCCAGTGGCGGCAGCATCCAGAGCTTGGCGCTGCCGGCGACCACCATGCGCACAATGGTGCAGAGCGTCTCCGCCAAGAGCGGCGTGGTCAACCTGACCGACGCGGCGATCATTGTGACCGGCGGGCGCGGGCTGGGTGACAAGGAGAACTACTACAAGCTCATTCCACCGCTGGCCGCGACGCTCGGCGGGGCGTATGGCGCATCGCGGGCGATTGTGGATGCCGAATGGGTACCCTACGAGCATCAGGTGGGCCAGACGGGCAAAACGGTGAGCCCCAAGCTCTACGTAGCGGCGGGGGTGAGCGGGGCCATTCAGCACCTCGCGGGCATGCGCACCAGCCGCAATATCGTGGCGATCAACAAAGACCCCGAAGCTCCCATCTTCCGTGTAGCCACTTTTGGCATCGTGGGCGACGTGAACGAAGTGTTGCCCCTGCTGACGAATGAACTCAAGGGGCGTTTGGGGCGGTAGGAGAGGCGAATCCAAAAAACGTGCAAAAATAACACTGTGGCTTTTGTCATGCTGAGCGCAGCGAAGCAGCTCTTTTCGACCGACGAGAGACCCTTCGCTGCGCTCCTGAGAAACAAAAGCCTCCGTCATGCTGAGCGTAGCGAAGCATCTCTCCTCACCGACAAGAGACCCTTCGCTGCGCTCCTGAGAAACAAACGCCTCCTGTCATGCTGAGCGCA
>RSAS01000347.1 GCA_003934145.1 Candidatus Viridilinea halotolerans
GAAGCCGCCAAAACGAAAGAAAGAAGAGGGTTTGGGGCGCAGCCCCAACGACTTTGACGTAGCCCTACACGCAAGGTGCGGCTTCACCACACCTTGCGCAAATTATGCTACCATAGAGCCTATGGAAGCTTCTGCGCAGCTTACTCCACGGGCCTTTACCGCCCTTGAACCCTTTCCGGCCCTGCGGGCTGATGTTGGCCCTGCGTTGCGCCGTCAGGCGGCGCAGGTGACGGCGGCGCTGGCGCGTTACCAAGAGCGCCCACGGCTTCAGGCCGCGCTAGAGGCGGCTCTCGCGGAGACGCGGGGGGGCTTGATTGCGCTCGAAGGGCCGCTCGGTAGTGGCGTGAGTAGCCTCATCGCGGCGTTGTCTACACGGCTGCCCTTGCCGCTCTGGCTGGCGACAATAAGCGGCCCGCCGGGATTAGCGGCGCTCTATGCCCAACTCGCAGCGTTCCATCGCCCCAATGCGCCGCTGCTCGATCCGGCGGCGGCCAGTGATCCTGCAGCGCTGGAACAGCTCTTGGCCGATGCGGTCGCGGCGCGCGGCTTTCATGGCCAGGTGTTGTTGGCTATCGATGAGCTTGATCCACCGGGTCAGCCCGCCCACCCTGGCCCGTTCCCATTGCCCGCCGAGTTGCCCCGGGGCGTGACGCTGCTTTTGGGCTGTACGCCTGGTGCGCCGTTGCCCTATGCACCACTGACCCGCATTGTGTTGCCTGATGCCGATCCCGAATTGGAAGGCTTGCAATACGAATTGCTCCACGCGCTCGGCTGTCCGCCCCATGGCGTTGATGCGATGCAGGCCGCAGCAGCGGGCAATTTGCTCTACATCCATTTGGCTTGTGCCATGCTTCAGGCATCTGTGATCGGCCTTGAGGCGTTGCCGCAGGGTTTAGAGGCGCTCATGCAGGCTTGGTGGCAGCAATTGTCGCCCAACGACCGCCGCCTCGCTGCGCTGCTTGCCGCCGCTGGTGCGCCCTTGCCGTTTGCTTT
The DNA here is from genome assembly GCA_003934145.1 of Candidatus Viridilinea halotolerans. Classification (GTDB taxonomy): domain Bacteria; phylum Chloroflexota; class Chloroflexia; order Chloroflexales; family Chloroflexaceae; genus Viridilinea; species Viridilinea halotolerans. The sequence goes on from RSAS01000347.1 coordinate 994, forward strand.
GGGCACCCAATTTCTTGATGCCGATCCGGGGCCAACCTTTGCCGCTTGGGAAGAGTTGGGTTTGGTGGATCTGACGATGCAGGCTGCTCCCGCACCGGTCGAGGGTGAGACACATGCGCCTAGCCCGCCGCTGCTCTTGGGTGCCTTTGCCCATCCCGCTCCCGCTGCGCTCATTGCCCGCTTTGCGCCCGATGAACTGGCGACAGCCCACCGCGATCTGGCTGATTTGGCCTTGGCCCATGCCGAAGCTGAACGCGGGCCACGCCTGCGCCCCGGTTTCAGCGCGCCGACCACGGTCACGAGCGGCTACCTGCGCCATCAGTTGGCCCGCCACGAGGCGCTCGCCCCCGGTGCGCCACGGGCAGCGGGCTTGGAACGCATGATCTCCCGTGAGTGGTTGCGCACCCACGAACGCTACGATACCCTCGCGGCGGCGCTCGAGGCGGCCCGTTGGGAGTTGCGCGCTTCCGCTATCGGCGATGATCCGCTGCGCCTCGCCCGCGCCGTCGCCCTCACCGGCATGCTCGCTAGTCGTACCCGTGCCCTCACGCCCGAAGCGGCTGCCGAGGCGCTTACGGTGAGCCTCAGCCACGGCGGACGCGACCACGCGCTCAAGCGCGTGCAGACGATGATCGAACGGCTGCCCGATGGCCCCGCTAAAGCCGCAGTGCTCAAGCGCATCGGCGAGGTCTGCTACGGTGCCAACATGCGTTCCAGCGCCATGCGCCTCCTCTCGCGTGCGTTGGATCTCGAAGCCAATCCGCTCTCGCGCGCTTGGCGTGATAGCCGCGAAGCCTTGCACGCTACCTTCGCGAGCGCCGCCCTTGTTTGCGCCGATGTGGATACCGCTTTGCGCATCGCTGAACGCATCGAACACCTCGAACGGCGGGCGATGGTCGAGACTGAAACGGTGCGCTACCTCCTGCAGACGGGCGATCACCTGCGGGCGCAACGCCTCGCCCGCGCCATCCTCCACGAGACGATGGGCGCTTGGGCGCAGGCCGAAGTCGCAGTGGCGCTCGTGCGTGCCGGTGATGCGCGTGGAGCTATGCTGCTCGAAGAGATCGCAATGGAAACCGTCGCGGCCTGGGCGCAGATCGAGTTGGCCTGCGACGAAGCTGCTCACAACGAGGCGGGCGCACACCAGCGCATTGCCGCCCTGCCCAACCAGAACCAGCGCGACCGTGGGCTGGCTAGGTTGGCGCGTGCCTTCGCCAGCGCCGACAACGAAGGCGCGGCGCTGGCCGCCGCCGAAGCGATTGTGGCCAACGAAGTGCGCATTGCGGCGCTGATTGAATTGCGCCTCAGCCTTGAGGGGTTGGTGGCGATGCTTGCCCTCGAACGGGCCACTAGTGACATTAAGGCCGTGACGGGCGACGACCGCGCGCCCCTCGTCGCCGACCTCGCGGCGGCCTTGGCCGCCTTGGGGCGCGTTGATCGCGCCCTCGAACTTACCGCGAGTCTCAATGCGGGTGAAGAGCAGGATCGCGCCCTCGCCCGCGTGGCGGTCGCCCTCGCGCAGACGGGCGAACACGAAGCAGCAGAAGAGGTATTGCGCCGCGTCGAGGACGACGACGAGCGCGATTGGGCCTACGACGAGTTTACGCGCCTGCTGGCCAACGCGGGGCGTTGGGACGAAGCGGCGATCATGGGCGAGCGCATCAGCGGCGAGGAGCAGCGGGCGCGCGCCAATGGCGATCTGGCTATGGCGCGCGCTAGGGCGGGCGAAGCCGTACCAGCCCTCGCCCGCGCATTGGCGCTCGAAGTGCCCGCCGAACGCGCTCGGGCGCTCAACGTGATCGGGCCAGCCCTCGTCGCTATCGGCGACGCCCCCCGCGCCATCGCCGTCGCCAGCGCCAGCGAAGCCCTCGCCAACCCAGAGATGCGGGCGCGCTACCTCGCCGCCGTCGGCGCTGCACTGGCCGAAACGGGCCAGACCGAAGCGGCAGCCACCGTGATTGCTAGCATCAAGCGCCCCAGCGATCGCGCCCGCGCCGGTGCAGCCCTGGCCAGCGTCTTAGCCGCCGCCCAACCCGAGTTGGCCCGTAGCGTCTTGGGCGCTACGTTGCGCAACGCCGCCGTGGGCCGCGAAGCCAGCCTGCACGCCCTCGAACGCGCCGCACCCGCCCTCGGCATCCTCGGCGGCCCCGAACTGCTCGACGCCGTCTCCGCCACCGTAGATACCCTCGACCACTGGTGATGCCTCCCGCGTCCCGCCTCTCGCCTCCCGCGCCCCGCGCCCCGCGTCCCGCCTCTCGCCTCTCGCGTCGGTGAGCAGAAGATCCATCCCAGATTGTACAGAGTATCTATTGCATTGGCTCAATGCCGACTCTTATACTTGGTGGGTAGCGTTAGCTAAACCACGCACCGTTGCCTCTCTACGTCGCCGTTGGCGTTAGACAGGCTTTTTTTGCTGTTTGGAGAGCAGTATGACCACGCGAATCTTGATTGCCGACGATGAACCCATTATTCGAATGAACCTGCGTGAGACCCTGCAAGAGCAGGGCTACCTTGTCGTCGGCGAGGTGGGCGACGGGCAGAGTGCGATCAACCTGACGCGCCAACTGCGCCCCGATTTGGCCCTGCTCGACGTGAAGATGCCCCACCTCGACGGGATCAGTGCGGCGCGAGCGATTGCCGCCGAGACGCTTGCGCCGGTGTTGCTGCTCACTGCTTACAGCTCGCGCGAATTGGTCAGCGAAGCGCGCGAAGCGGGGGTGTTGGGCTACCTGATCAAGCCGGTGCGCGACACCGAGTTGATGCCGCTGATCGAAGTGGCGATTGCGCGTTGGGGCGAACGCAACCAGCGCAACAAAGAGTTGAGCCAGCTTAAGGATCGCTTGGAGACACGTAAGTTGATCGAGCGCGCCAAGGGCTGCCTGATGGATCAGCAGGGCCTGAGCGAAGCGGATGCCTTCCGCAAGATTCAACAACTGGCCATGAATAGCCGCAAAACGATGCGTGAAGTGGCCCAGGCCATCCTCCTGACACAGCAGTTGGGGGTGTGACGGGGGATGCGGGATGCGGAAGGTCTTTCAGGATATTGATTGATACATGACCAATATCGTGGATCAGTAGGGGCACGGCACCGCCGTGCCCCTACTTGTCGCGCCGCCAAAAGTTGTGATGGACTCAAGAATCTAGACACTCAGACGGCTAAGGTTCCGTACCATAGAATCATGAAAAAGTCTTACACTACCTTTGGTCGAAAAGAGACGCTTCGCTGCGCTCCTGAGAAACAAACGCCTCCCGTCATGCTGAGCGCAGCGAAGCATCTCTCCTCACCGACAAGAGACCCTTCGCTGCGCTCAGGGTGACAGAACTTTTGTTTCTCACAGGCCACTGGCCCGTGGGCCATTTCGTACTCAGCATGACAAAGGCCACAGCGTTACTTCTGCGCTCCTTCCCGCCTTCTGCGTCCCGCGCTTCCCGCCTCCCGCCTCCTCCATCCCTCACCCGACGCGCGTCCCGCAATTAGGGCAAAACATAGCGGAGGCGGGCATCTGGAAGCCACAGACGCCACAGATCTTCGTGCTCGGCGGGGTGGGCGGCGGCGGATCGTAGCTAATCGGCACTTGCTGGGCCGGGGCGGGGCGCGTGGGTTCAGGCGCGGGCGGTTCGACAAAGACCTCGGACTGCGCCTGTTTCAGTTCCTCTTCTTTCGCCACCAACGACGAGCGCAGTTGGTCAATCGCCGTCGCCAGTTCATTGATGCTAGCCGAACTAATCTGCCCGGCGCGCTGCAACTCATAGGCACGCTGGCCCAGTTCGGCCAGCTTACCATCCACCTGCCGCCGCAACTCGTTGGCTTCGCCTTGTAGCCGTGTCGTGCGCTGGAACTTCTCGGCCTCGAATTTAGCCCGATCAACCCCTTGGGTGATCTGACGTCCGATTTGATCGAAAAAGCTCATGGTTTTATCTTTCTATTGCGTGGGATAATGAGAATTTTTGGGGGCCATGCCCCCACGCCCCCGTCCGTGCAGGGGCGGTTTTATCGCTGGTTTGGGTCGGCATATACGCTCTCCCGTGTCCAGATCATGCGTGTATGCCGTCATTATACATTAGGGGGCGGGGGCTATGCCATGCCACCTGCGGTGGGGGCGCGGGGGAGGCTTTGCCTCCCCCGCACCTTCGCCTTTGGCGTGGCGCGTTGGCGGCTGCGCCGCCAACGCGCCACGCCAAAATTCAAGTATACTTGGGGCTGACCTGACTAATTATTCGTATTTCGTCCGTGAGGAGTAGCCCTATGACCACCTACCAACTGGCTCGCCGCTTAGCCCAGCTCGAGCCGTCGGCCACTGCGGCCATGAATGCCCGTGCGCAGCAATTGCGCGCCGAGGGTGTCAAGGTCATTTCGTTTAGTGTGGGTGAGCCCGATTTTAATACGCCGGAGCCGATTAAGGCGGCGGGTATTGCGGCGATTCATGCCAACCACACCCACTATACGCCTGCTGGCGGTACGGTTGAGCTGCGCAAAGCGATCGCGGCGCGCGCCACTGCCGACCAGGGTATCACCTATGGCGTTGGCCAGATTACCACCACCGCCGGGGCCAAAGAGGGGCTCTATTTGGCCTTTCAAGCGCTCTGCGACGAGGGCGACGAGGCGATCATTCCTGCGCCCTACTGGGTGAGTTATGTCGAGCAGGCGCGCCTCGCGGGCGCGACGCCGATTACGCCGATGACCACCGAGGCGACGGGCTTTAAGTTGACGCCGGAGCAACTGCGTGATGCCCTAACCGAACGCACCAAGCTGATCGTGCTCAACTCGCCTTCTAACCCCACCGGCGCCGTTTACAGTGCCGCCGAGTTACGTGCGCTGGCTGATGTGCTGCGCGACAGCCCGGCGCTGATCATTGCCGACGAGATCTACGACGCCATCTCTTATGTCGAGTACGCACGCTGGCTGCGCGTCGCCCCCGAGATGGCCGAGCGCACCCTGATTGTCAATGGTGTCGCTAAGGCCTACGCCATGACCGGCTGGCGGGTGGGCTACGTGGCGGGGCCGGCCCCGATCATCACGGCGATCAAGGACATCCAGAGTCACACCAGCACCCACACCGCGTCGATTTCGCAGTATGCCGCGCTGGCCGCCTATACGCCCAGTGAGGAACTGGATCAGAGCGTGCGCGAGATGGCTGCCGCCTTCCTGCGCCGCCGCGATCTGATCCTTAAGCTACTCGCCGAGATTCCTGGCGTGACGTGTGCCACCCCCGAGGGGGCCTTCTATGTCTTCCCCAACGTCACCGGCTTGCTGGGTAAGCAACTGAAGCATGGCGTCTGCAACAGCAGCGACGAGCTGAACAACTACCTGCTCGATCACGCCCACATTGCGTGTGTCAGTGGCGAATCGTTTGGTGCCCCCGGCTTCATCCGCGTCTCGTATGCCACTTCTGAGGAGGAGATTGTGGAGGGCGTGCGCCGTCTCCGCGAGAGTCTCTAGTTTTACCACAAGGGATGGCTTTGCCTTGCGGCGATCGGCTTTACCTTTTGGCGGGAAGGATGCGGAGGGCGTCGCCCTCCGCATCCTCTGGCTCGGTCTGCATCAGGGAGCTTGAGGAGGCGTTGCTATGGAGCTTGGTGCGCAGATCATTGAGGGGAAGACGAAGATTGTTTATGCCCACCCGGACGATGCGGCGCTCTGTGTCTTGGCGCATAAGGATGGCATTACGGCGGGTGATGGTGTCCGGCGCAATGAGATTCCGGGGAAGGGGGCGCTGGCTGGGCGCACTACGGCCAATGTCTTCCGGCTACTGGAGTGCGCCGGGGTTGCCACCCACTTTATTGCGGCACCAGCGCCGACGCTGACGGTAGCGCGTTGCTGCACCATGTTGCCGCTAGAAGTGGTGATGCGCCGGTTGGCCACTGGTTCCTACCTGCGGCGTAATCCGGAGGTAGCCGAGGGGACGCGCTTTGATCCGCTGTTGGTTGAATTTTTCCTCAAGGATGATGCCGCCCACGACCCCTTGATTACGCCGACTGAAATTGCTGAGCGCACGCTGGCCACGCCTGCCGAACTTGAACAAATGGTGACGACGGGGTGCCAGGTTTTTGCCATCCTCGAAACAGCGTGGGCGAAACTGGAGGTCACCCTGGTTGATCTCAAGCTTGAGTTTGGGCGTCTGCCCAGCGGTGCGCTCATCGTTGCCGATGTGATTGACAATGACTCCTGGCGCATCTGGCCCGCCGGCGAGAAGAGTCGCATGCTCGACAAGCAGGTCTATCGCAATGCGGCGCTGGTGGATGACGCTCTGCTCGCTGCTGTGTATGCGCGCTATGCGCAAGTGGCCGATTTGACCGATCAATTTTAGGAGGAAGGGCGGGCGAACCGGGTTCGCCCGCCCTTCTTTGTTGTTGTTTGCGGGGGCCTGGCCCCCGCGCCCCCGTTCGCCGGGGGGTGTTTGCGGGGGCCTGGCCCCCGCGCCCCCGTCGGAGGGGGGATTCGTCGGGGGCCTGGCCCCCAAGCCCCCGCCGGAGGGGGGTTGTTGCGGGGGCCTGGCCCCCGCGTCCCCGCCGGTTTAAGGGCGGACAGAACATGCGCTCCGCAAGCCGCAGATAGATGATGGGGATGCCATGGATGGCCCTCACCCCCCTACCCCCTCTCCCACGTTGTGGGAGAGGGGGCGAAGATACTGAGATTCTTGGCGTTCCAATGCGGTTCCAGGGTGGGGGCGTACAGATTTTCTGTCCGTCCATGAACCCCCGCCGGAGGGGGTTGTTTGCGGGGGCCTGGCCCCCGCGCCCCCCGCAGGACATCCGTTCTCTGTTCTCTGTTCTTTGTTCTCTGCTCTGCGTTCTTGCTTCTTCACCCGTCGCCCCCGATTAGGATGCTATACTCAGCATACGAGGGATGCCACACGATCCCTCCCTGGGGAGTAGCCAGCCGCATTTTCGCGGAACTGAACGTCGTCAACACGGCTTTTGCCCGGCGTTCAGATCGTGCTTACACGATAGGCGAGACCATCGCGTCGTATGTTACGTCGTGATGGTCTCGTTTTGTGTGTGGCCGAGGCCATCTCAGGGGAGGTTTGATCATGGAACCGACACGTGAGGCTGCACCGACGACTCCGCGTCCGGCAACATCCGCTCCGTTGGATGCGTGGTACCACTACGATCTGCCCACGACGATCGCGGCGCTCAATACGAGCGCTACGGGGCTTGATGCGGCAGCGGTGGCGCTGCAGCGCGAACAGTATGGCAGCAATGAGCTGCATGCGCAGCAGGGGCGTAGCCCGCTGCGTATGCTCGTTGAGCAGTTCGCCAATACGATGGTGATCATTCTGCTCGCGGCGGCGCTGCTTTCGCTCTTTCTCGATAAGCGGCTTGAGGCTGGGGCGATCTTTGCGATTGTTGGCCTCTTTACGCTGCTTGGCTTCTTCCAAGAGTACCGCGCCGAACGGGCGATTGCGGCGCTGAAGCAGCTCACTGTGCCCAGTGTGCGTACCTATCGCGATGGGCAGTTGGCTGAGGTTTCGGCGCGCGATCTTGTGCCCGGTGATCTGATTCTGCTGGAGGCGGGCAATATTTTGCCTGCTGATGTGCGCATTAGCGCGAGTGTCAATCTGCGCATCCAGGAGGCCGCGCTTACCGGCGAGTCGCTGCCGGTGAGTAAGGTGAGCGAGCCGCTGGCGCAAAGCAATGTCTCCTTGGCCGACCGGCGCAATATGGGCTATATGGGCACCACTGTGAGCTACGGGCGTGGCAGCGCCTTTGTGGTGGCGACGGGTATGCGCACCGAGTTGGGCAAGATTGCCGATCTGCTCCAGCGGGTGACGCATGAGCCTACGCCGCTGCAGCAACGCCTCGATCGCGTCGGCAAGCAACTTGCCATCGCGGGCGTCGCGGTGGCCCTGCTCATTCTGGCCGTGGGCCTCTTCATGGGCGAAGCCCTCGGCGATATGATCCTCACCGCCATTTCGGTGGCGGTTGCGGTGATTCCCGAAGGTCTGCCCGCCGTTGTCACCTTTACGCTGGCCATTGGCGGCCAGCGCATGCTGCGCCGTAATGCGCTCGTCCGCAAACTGCCCGCCGTTGAGACGCTCGGTTCGGTGACGACGATTTGCTCCGATAAGACGGGCACGCTCACTGCGAATCGTATGACGGTGACGCGCTTGGTGACCGGGGCGGCGCAGGTGGATCTGGAAGGATGTCTGCCGCAGACGATCGCGGGGGCGGTGCCTGGCGACCTGCTGGCCGATGATGCGCAGGGGCTGGATCTGCTCTTGGCGGCGGGGGTACTCTGCAACGATGCTGAGTTGACAATCACGCCCGAAACGGGGGCATACAGTATGCTCGGCGATCCCACCGAGGGCGCGTTGCTGGTGGTGGCGGCGCACGCAGGGTTGCGCAAGGCGGAGCTGGCGGCGGCGCTGCCGCGTGTGGCCGAATTGCCCTTCGATAGCGAACGCAAGCGCATGACCACCGTGCATGCCCGTGGTGCGCTCGATGCGCGTCTGGCCGCCGTGTGGGGAGCGACTGGTTTTATGCCTACTGCCGAGATGCTTGCGTTCACCAAAGGCGCCGTGGATGGCATGCTGGAGATTACCAGCCAGATTTGGATCAATGGCCACGCCGCGCCGCTGGACGCAGCGCGGCGGGCGGCGATTCTGGCGGCGAATGCGGAAATGGCGGGCAATGGCATGCGTATCCTGGGCGTTGCCTTTCGTCCGCTGCCCGCCGCGACGGCCAATGAACTGATCGAACGCGAGTTGATCTTCCTGGGCCTCGTGGCCATGATTGACCCGCCGCGCCCCGAAGTGGCGGCGGCGGTGGCGACCTGTCGGGAGGCGGGCATTCGCCCGATCATGATCACCGGCGACCATCCGCTCACCGCGAGCTACATCGCCCGTGAGCTGGGCATAACCCAAACGACCACCGTGGTGACAGGGGCGCAACTGGAGGCGGCGGACGACGGGGCGCTGGATGATCTGGTAAAGCAGAGCAGCGTCTTTGCGCGCGTCAGCCCGGAGCACAAGTTGCGCATTGTGGCGGCGCTGCGCAGCCAGGGCCAAGTGGTGGCCATGACGGGCGACGGCGTGAACGATGCCCCGGCGCTCAAACAGGCCGACATTGGCGTAGCGATGGGCATCACCGGCACCGACGTCTCGCGCGAAGCGTCGGACATGGTGCTGCGCGACGACAACTTTGCCACGATTGTGGCGGCGGTCGAAGAGGGGCGCGTGATCTACGACAACCTGCGCCGCTTCGTCAAGTTTGCGGTAGCGGGCAACATCGGCAAAGTGGCGGTGATGCTCTTCTGGCCAGCAATGATCAGCCTGCTGGGCCTGCCGATTGGCACGATGGTCGCTCTGCTGCCCTTGCAACTGCTCTGGCTCAACCTGATGACCGACGGTCTTTTGGGGTTAAGCATGGGCTTCGAGCCAGCCGAACGCAGCGTCATGCGCCGTCCGCCACACCGCTCGACCGACGGCATCTTCGCGGGCGGCATGGGCTGGAACGCCACCTGGGTGGGCCTCGTGATCGGCATCCTCAGCCTGGGGGTAGGGGGCTGGTACTACGTGCAGGGCTTGAGCCAATGGCAGACCATGATGGTCACCACGCTGGCCTTCCTGCAAGTCTTCCAAGCCCTAGCCACGCGCTCGAACACCGAATCGCTGCTCAGCATTGGCATCTTTTCCAACCGCGTCATGTGGGGCATCATCGTGCTGGTAGTTGGCCTACAACTGTTAGCGCTCTACACGCCGCTCAACATCTTTTTGGGCATGCAGCCGCTGGCCGTGGTCGACCTGCTGCTTTGTGTTGGTTTAGGCGTGATCCTCTTCTTGGCGATTGAGATCGAAAAGTGGGTGAAGCGGATGCTGTGAAAGGGGCTTCGCGCTTTCCCATCGTAGTGCCGATTTTAGTCGGCTTCCCATCGCATCCAAAGACCTCAGCCGACTAAAGTCGGCACTACCTAGAGCGCGGACGGTAACGTAGCTACGAACCATCCCTAACAAAAATTTACGCCACGCCCAACGGATGCAAATCCCTAGACAGCCCTGCGCCTCTCGTGTACACTACGCACTATGCAAGCCGAAACTACTGATCCGATGACCATTTTGGTGATCGCCGCCCACCCCGACGACATTGAGTTTGGGGTGGCTGGCTCGGTGGCGCGTTGGGCCCGCGAGGGGCACAACGTCGTCTACTGCGTGATCACCGATGGCGCAGCGGGAACCAATACGCCCGGGGCCGATCTGCAAGCCCTGGCCGCAACCCGCCGCGCCGAACAGGTGGCCGCTGCCGCAATCGTTGGCGTCAGCGACGTTCGCTTTTTGGGCTACCGTGATGGCACACTCGAACCAACCATGGAATTGCGCCGTGAATTGACGCGCATAATCCGCACGATCCGCCCCCAGCGGGTGGTCTGTCAAGATCCCACAACCGTCTTTGTCGGCGGGAGCTACATCAACCATCCCGATCATCGTGCCGCCGGCGAGGCGGCGATCTACGCCGTCTTCCCCAGCGCCGAGACGCGCCCCATCTTTCCGGAGCTGCTCGCTGAGGGTTTGGAGCCGCACCACGTTGATGAACTCTACATGACCCTGACCCTGCACCCGGATGCGTATGTTGATATTAGCGCCTTTCTAGAGCGCAAACTTAAGGCCTTACGCTGCCACCAATCGCAAGTCGGTGAACAGGACATCGAATGGGTGCGCCAATGGGATGCCGAATACGGTGTAAAAGCCGGAACACCCTTTGCGGAAGGGTTTCGGCTTTTGCGTTTTTAGGGCTACGCCCTTCCCTACCGGCAGCGCGTTGTAGGGCGATCGCCCTACAACATGCTATTGGGGCAAGCCCCAAACCCTGTTTTTGGTGCGATTTTGGCGGCTTCGCCGCCACAACCGCACCAAAAGAACTTTTCGGAGAGGCGTAGCCTCCCCCGCACCCCCGCCGCGAGGCGTACAACGCTACCCATGACACCACAGCACATCCTCATCATCGAAGACGAACTAGAGATTGCCAACTATCTGCGGCGTGGCTTGGTGCTTGAGGGCTTCCAGGTGACGGTGGCGCACGATGGCAATGCAGGACTGACGGCGGCGCGCGAGACGACGTTTGACTTGGTAATTCTCGATCTGATGCTACCCGGACTGGATGGCTTTGAAGTGGCGGGCCGTCTGCGCGCCGCTTCGGACGTGCCGATTATTATGCTTACGGCGCGCGATGCGGTGGCCGACCGGGTGCGCGGCTTGGAGCATGGGGCCGATGATTACCTCGTTAAGCCCTTTGCCTTTGAAGAGTTGTTGGCGCGCATTCGCGTGCAACTGCGGCGGCGTCAGACAGCGCAGACGCACGATGTGCTGCGTTTTGGCAATCTCCAACTCGATACCGCCGCCCGTGAGCTGCGTGTCGCTGAACGCCGTGTTGAGTTGACCAGTAAAGAGTATGATCTGCTGGATCTCTTTATGCGCCATCCCAACCAAGTTCTCACGCGTGAGGTGATTTACGACCGGGTCTGGGGCTATGATTTTGGTGGCGAAAGCAATATCATTGAGGTCTATGTGCGCTATTTGCGCCAAAAACTGGAAGCCAACGGCGAGGCGCGTCTTATCCAGACGGTGCGTGGCGCGGGCTATATTCTGCGCGAAGAGATGTAAGATGCTTGTAGGTGGGGTTTTAGGGGAGGGCTTCGCCCTCCCCTTCCAGATTCATCTATGCGGCGAACCGTAACAACCGAACTTCAATTTCAACCAACGCGGCCAGAGCCAAAAAGGAGGTAAGACGCGTAAGGCAAGGTTTCAGGGGTCAGGTTTTAGGGGTCAGCCCGAGCGCATCAGAAAGCGGCGCGTGGCACTAAACTGTAAGACAAGGTTTCAGGGGTCAG
>RSAS01000867.1 GCA_003934145.1 Candidatus Viridilinea halotolerans
TTTGTTTCTCAGGAGCGCAGCGAAGGGTCTCTCTTCGTCACGCAAAGAGATGCTTCGCTGCGCTCAGCATGACGATAATGCGGACAATTCAATCGCAATTGGCGTAATCTGCGTCATCTGCGGACGATCAGGAGGACTTTGCAATCGCCATGTCATACAATGCCGCCGCCGCCTGCTGCAAGCGCGCCGGGTGGCGTCCGCTGCTTTCGAGCAGGTCGGCGATCTCGTCTGCGCTAAATGCGACTCCCGTGCCCGCAAGGCGGTTGGCGAGGAATTCACGCGCCTCGCTGCGGCTAAAGGGGGGTACGTCGAGCGGGCTACAGATGTTGTGCAGCGGCGAGGTGTCGAACTGCTGATCGGGGAAGAGTTCGTTGAGCGGTTGGCTACTGGCGATGACGAGGCTGAAGGCGGCGTTGCTGCCGTCGGCCAGCCCGCGCAACTCTTGGCGCACATGGGCCGAAAAGTGTTCGCGGCGCATCTTTTCGATCTCGTCGAGGCAGAGGATGAAGCGCCGCCCCTTGAGTTGGCGTGCGAGACGGTAGCCGCGACACGGCTCAAGGTTCAGTTCAAAACAGAGCGCCTCGAAGAAGTCGGCTTCACTATGCACCAACTGCATATCGAGCGTCACTATCGTCTCCGGCGCGACCTGTAGGCGCGTCGGCCCCTGGCGCTGGATCATAGCGAGCAGCGAGGACTTGCCGATCTCACGCGGGCCGATGAGGACGAGGTTGCTCCCCTTCGCTAGATCGTCAAAGACGCGGTGCAGCAGCGCCGTGCGCCCAAAGAACTTGGCCGGATCGTCAATCCGCCCGCGCTGCCCGAAGGGGTTGGCGGCGACAACGCCCGCGTTGCGCCGCGGCGCCGGGCGTGCGGCTGGTGGTATCCCCATGCTCGGCGGCAAGATAAGCTGCACCTTGTCAATGCGGATCACATCGCGCCCGGCCACCGTATCAATCTTCACATCGTGCATCTGGGCTCGCTCAAAAGAGATCAGCGGCACCGCCGCAAGCTGGTCGCGCAGCGCGTCGCCGGCGAGTTGCCCGCGCACCTGCTCCGTCAGCAACGCAGCGAGCATCTGCACCAGCGTCTGCTGCTCCCGCCCCAAGAGCTGCGTCAGCAACTCCTCCAGGTGGGCCAACTCAACCACGCTGCTGCATTGGTCCGGCTGCACCAGCAGCAGATCGCCGCGCAGCCGCAGCAACTCATTGCGCGTCGCCCCATCGAGCCGCAACGCCGCACAGATCCCCTCAACCTCCTCGCGGCTAAAGGGCGGCAAGCCAGCGGCTAAACGCGCATCGAGCGCCGCCCGCTCACCGTAGCCCAACTGCTGGCAGACGGCAGCCGCCGCCTCGTCCGTAGCCACAAGGCGGCGCAACGTATCGGCTAGGGCTGGGTGTGTTTGGCTCATACTGCTTTGACCTAATTGTGATCTCTTCTTCCGCTGTGGCGGCGAAGCCGCCACAGCGGAAGAAAAAGAGGTTTTTTGGGGGAGGCTTCGCCTCCCCCAAGCCCCCATTGGGAGGGGGCTTTTTCGGGGCCATGGCCCCCGCACCCCGTCGGACGGTTAGCGGGCTTTCATCTCCCCCCACGGCGCACGCGGCCCCAACAACGCCACTAACGTCGCATCGCCAAAGATCGTCGCTGGCGGGGCGAGCGCCACCACGCGCCCCTGATCCATTACCGCCACCACGTCGGCCCAGTGGCGCGCAATATCTAGGTCGTGGGTAGCGAGGATGATACTCGTCCCCTGTGCTACCAACTGGTTCAAGATCGTAAAGAGTTGCTGGCGCATCCACGGATCAAGTCCGGCCATCACCTCATCGGCCAGAATGAGCTTGGGCTGCATTGCCAAGACTCCCGCCAGCGCCACGCGCGTCTTCTCGCCGCCGCTGAGCGCGTGGGTTGGGCGATCGAGCAGCGCACCAACACCGCAGAGTTCGGCGGCGTGCGCCACCCGCTCTTCGGCAGCCGCCACACTCAGCCCCAGATTCAACGGCCCAAAGCTAATATCCTGGGCCACGCTGGCGCTAAAGAGTTGCTCATCGGGGTTCTGCAAAATCAGGCCCACCCTTCGTCGCAGGGCGTTCAGCCCTCGCCGATGATACGCGATGGTCTGGCCCTCAACCTGAATTGTACCCGCATTTGGTCGCAACAGCCCATTGATATGCAGCAGCAGCGTACTCTTCCCCGCCCCATTACGCCCCAACAGCACCACGCGCTGCCCCGCCGCCACCGTCAGCGAAGCGCCCGCCAAGGCCGCTTGGCTGCTGCCAGGGAAGTGGTAGTGTAGTTGATCGCAGACAAGGAGAGGATTCATACTAAGGGATGGTTTCAGAAAGCAGGTTTCTTTTTTACAATCTTGCGCGCTCCAGCCCCCATTCCAATCTCCCTCCGATGGGGATTTATGGGCGGACAGAATTCCCGTTCAGGTGGCTACGGATTCCCGATAGGAATGCGCCGGTTGACCCTCACCCCCCTACCGCTTCTCCCGCAAGCGTTTAAGGGCGGACAGAACATTCGCTCGGCAAGTCACGGATAG
>RSAS01000424.1 GCA_003934145.1 Candidatus Viridilinea halotolerans
CCCCGCCCCCCGACCCCCGCCCCCCGCCCCCCGCCCCCCGACCCCCGCCCCCCGCCCCCCGACCCCCGACCCCCGCCCCCTGACCCCCCATCCCCCATCCCCCATCCCCCATCCCCCAGCCCTCCTCCCCTGCCCCACATGCAGCGGACGCGGCGGAATTGTCTGCCAACGCTGTGCCGGCATTGGCCGCCTCGTCCAGCGCAAAGCCGTACACTGGAGTCGCACCAGCGCCGCCTTCAACGCCCAAGACGACCTCCCCGCCCTCGACGAAGACTGGCTCGCCCGCACCTGCCACGCCGAATTGGTCTACCGCGAACGCCAAGTCGGCGGCACCCGTTCCGAATGGCAACAACTCCCCGTCATTGTTGACATGATCAAAAGCGCCGAAGCCACCCTCGACAACCACACCCGCATCGCCCTCAGCGAACTCTCAATCAAACTCATTCCCATCACCGATATTGTCTTCGATCTCGGCAAAACCGAAGACGGCGACCTCTACCGTCTTACCATCTACGGCTTCGAGAACCTCATCCCCCCCGATTGGCGCTTTTTTAATTGGGAGCGAGTTTTCCTAATATGTGTTATTATTTTCCTGCTCGTAATAGTTCTTGTGCTTTTGGTCTTTGCGCTTCTCTGATTTGGGGCCATGCCCCAAACCCCGTAGGGGAGGCGCGGGAACCTGGTTCCCGCGCGCACCCGCGTGGCGGCGGGGCCGCCGTCCCCGGAGGGGGGGAGGCGTAGCCTCACCCAAAAAAGGAGGGCTTGGGAGGCAAAGCCTCCCAAAAAACCTATAGGGGGGGAGGCGCAGCCTCACCCAAAAAAGGAGGGTTTGGGAGGCGAAGCCTCCCAAAAAACCTACCTGCTGCGCGGTGGCGGCGCAGCCGCCACCGCGCAGCAAAAGTAAGGTACTAGTACCCCCTAGTACCTATGGCCTATTGAGCCTAACCCAGTCCTAGACTATCTTTAGAGGTGCAGCAGGTTTGAATCCGATCTTTTTTTGCTGTCCCTGTTTATGTGCCACATAGCACCCTAACCGGCTGCACCCCTGCAGCTTAACCACCACCCTACTTCCTAACTCCTATTTTCTATTTCCTAACACATGGTCTCACTCTTCCTTGAGTTTCAAACAAACCCATGCTTCTCAACACCTCCCCCCCGCTCCCGCCATGCCGGAGTGGGGTTTGGCGTGTCCGACGCTCGCTTCCCACCTGAAACCGCACTGCCGTCAAATGTAGGCCCCCCGCTCGGGGGCCAGGGGGTGAGGGCCAAAGCGCCCCTCCCCACCACCCACCCTCACCGCGTCGTAATACCAAATCCTATTGATACGCCATGTCCGGCTATCAGCTATCAGCTATCAGCATCAGCTATCGGCTATCGAAATTTGGTATAAGTTCTCCCACCGTAAGGTTCAAGGAGTAGATCACATGTCATCGAACCGGAGTCCTGCCCAACGACTGCGCAGCTTCACTCGCCGCGCAACTGCCCACCTCGTCCGCCCATTCTTGACGTTCATGGCTGTTCTGCTTCTTGTCCTCGGTGCGACGCCGCTCGCCCTCTTGGGGCCAGTGAGTGTGGCCTATGCGCAGCCAACTGGTGGCATTAGCTTTCGTCTCTATCTTGATGACAATCGCAATGGTGCTTTTGATAGCGAGACTCTCTTGTCGGGAGGCACGCTTATTATTCGCACCATTGATAACCAGTTAGCCCACTACACCGGCTCGGTGCCAGCAAGCGGGCTGGTGACGGTGATCCTTGAGCCGGGCACGTATCGCCTCCAGTATGTGCCACCCTCTAACCGGGCAATCTCGGTGCCTGGCACTGGCACAGGTTCCGCGCGCAATACCGCCGTGCGCTTTGTAACCGTCGCGGGTGGTTTGGTACCGGTTGATATGGGCCTGCGTAATGTGACTGGCTCGCCTCCGGTTGAGACTGCGCATGCGACCCTTACCGCGGCCAATACCCGCAGCATTGTGGTGTACGTCTGGGATGACCTGAACGGCAATGGTATTCAAGATGCGAACGAGCCAGGCCGCGCTGGTCTGACCGTGCGCTTGGTTGATAGCGGTGGGGTGGATATTGGTCATGCGACCGCTACCTACCTTGATGATGGGCGTTACCACTTCCCCACTGCGCCGATTACTGCGGGTCTCCAGGTGCAGGTTGATGCTCCGCTACCTGTAGGCTATGCGTTGACACGGGTTGATGCAACTTCGGTTGCCAATCCCAACGCTCTGCCCACTCCGCTTAATCTTGAAGCGCCCGATCAGATCGACTCCGACGCTTCGCCCATTTCGGGTGTTGCGCGTGCGCCCATCCCCGCCGGTGGGACTGGTGGCAATACCTCTAGTGTTGGTATCGGCTTTACCCGTGGCGCTGTCACTGGTCACGTCTGGCGCGATAGCAATGCCGATGGTACCCTTGATGAGTTTGAGACGCGCTTGAATGGTATTACCGTTGAGTTGCGTAGTGCTGATGGTGCTTCGCTCCTCTCTACGACGACCACGCGCTCGGTTGAGGGCGATACGGGTCTGCCTGGTTTCTATGAGTTTACCGATAGACCTTTTGGCGACTACCAAGTACACATTCCTACTCCGATGTTTGATGCCGTTGGAAAGCCGTTTTTCGGTGCCTCCACTTCACCCATTACGCCCGGTGGCAGTGTGGGTAATCCAGCGAGTACCGTTATTGGTACGGGCGGCACCGTGACCGCTACGGTTTCGCTGACCAATACCGGCATCGCGACTGGCACTCATGTCAATGACGCGATGCGTTTTGGCTTTTTCCGTGGTTCAGTCGGTGGCCTCGTTTGGCTCGACTTGGATCGCAGTGATGCCGTTGATGGCGCACTTGAGCCTAGTTTGGGTACCAATGGTGTCGTTGTTTGTGTTGATGCAAACAGCAATGGCCTCTGTGATACCACTGAACTTACCGCCACGACCGCCAGTCGGGCTGGTGTACCTGGCTACTACCTGTTTGACGATCTCGCCCTTGGCCAGGCATACACCATTACCATCCACGCCGACAATTTTGCTGCGGGTGGCATTCTGGAGGGCTACGGCATTCTGACTAATACGGTCACGTTTAGTGCCACGAACTCCTTCTATCGTGTCAGTAATGTGGTGGAGCCGGCGCCTGGTAACCCGATTGATGATGGGGTAGACTTCCCCGTTATTCGTACGCGGGTGGGTAACCAGGTCTTCATTGATGACGATGGTAACGGCATCTACACCCCCGCTACGGGTGAGGTGGGTGTAAATGGTGCCACTGTGCGCATCTATCGCGCTACCACCGACTCGGAGGTCTTCTCGACCACCACTGGTGTGACTGGGACCTATACCCTGCCTGATGAGTTGCTCTCGGTGCAGTACTATGCCACCTTTGACCTGAGTACCTCGACGCTGACCAACCCGGTCTCCTATGCGCCGAGTCCGCGCGATCTCCATGGCCAGGCCGTCAATCCTGCCGATGGCACGGTTGACTATAGCGATGTCTATAGCACGCCCTTCACCAGTACCACCAACATCTGGTACACCCCTGTATTTATCCCTGATGTTCAGTTGGAGGCGAATAATGGCGTAGATGCCGGTTTCTTCGCCTTGGCTGATCTGAGCGGCAAGGTCTTCTTCGATACCAATGCCGATGATCTGGATAATGCTTCGGGTGAACCTGGCATGCGGAATGTGGAGGTGACCCTGGAGCATGGTATTAGTGGCGCTACGCAGCTCACTACCACCGCTGCTCTTGATGACTCCGGCCTCTATACCTTTACCAATCTTCCCCCTGGCCCCTACACCTTGACCGTGACCAACCCTGATGCAGCACGCTTCGCGTTTGTTGCTCAGGATGCGATTAGTACTACTCAGCCGCTCACCAACAATGTTGAATTGAGCGATGTTTATACCGATACGGGTAGGACTGCGCCCTTTACCCTGCGCTCCGGTTCAACCAACTCCGGCGTCAACGCTGGCTTCGAGGCGCTTGGTAGCCTCACCGGCCTCATTTTTGAGGACGTGAATGGCTCTGCGACCCAAGACCAAGCGGTCGGTGCTGAAGATCTCCTGCTTGCTGGTACGGCAACGGTGACGGTGACTGTCAATCTGCCGAACCTCTTGGTTACCGAGTACACCACGAACACAACTGCGCTGGATACTGGGGCTTGGGGAACGCCCAACTACACTCTCACCAACCTGGTCCATGGTTCCGGCGTGACCTACACCCTCCAGTTTGCACCGCCAACCACCGCCTACTTCCCCACGGTGCAAAGGGTGAGCGGCGCGGATACGGCTACCGATAGCGACGGCCCCATGGATGGGTCGGCGCTGGTGCTTACCAATCCTGTCTCGCCCACCGTCCTCGATCAGGGCTATGTGCAGCCCATTACGCTGACGGCCCGTGTCTTTGAGGATCTGACGCTGCCACCCGATAACGAGTGGAATGCCACCGAACCAGGAATTGCGGGTCATACGGTGGCTTTGACCTACAGCGGCGAACTGACACCGAGCCTCTGGCTTGACTCTGCTGGTTGGAATACCACGGCGACAACCAGTACGGTTGCTGATGGTATCGCTACCTTCGACAGCTTCCGCCTCCCGCCTGGTAACTATAGCGTTACGACGGCTATCCCCAGTGGCTACCTGCGTGTGCCTGCCAATACCGGCATCACCACGACCGGGTTGATCACCAGTGGTAACTTCTTGGCTACCGAGACGACCGATCCCGGTACGACCAATGTCTTTGGTCATGTCCGGCCTGCGACCATTACAGGTACGGTCTTCTTTGACCGCAATCAGAATGACACCCTGCTCGGTAATCAGGGTGTGCAAGGCGTGACGGTGACCCTCCGGGCCGAGACGCCTGCGCCCTTCACACCAGCGGTCTTTACTGCCGTTACCGATGCGGATGGTGCATACATCTTTGAGAATCTCCAGCCCTTCACCTATACGCTGGTCTTTACCAACCCCGACCAGACTAACTTTGCCTTCCGTGTCCCGACGCTGGGTGGCACTGACAACGATATTACGGCCACCACTGCGCTGAGTGGCACCACCGAACCCCTCACGGTTACTTCGGGCATCACCGTGACGCGCGACGCTGCCCTGCAAGGCACCGGCGCGATTACCGGCACCGTTTGGGAAGACCGGAATGGCGATGGCCAGCTTGATGCTGGTGAGCCTGGCGTGGATACTACCCAGGTCGCGGTGACCTTGACCGTCAGTTTGCCCTCGTTGGCCAGTTCGGTTGACGTGACCCGCACCGCAACCGTTGATGCCACGGGCCTCTACACCTTCACTGGCCTGCCCAGTGGCAACTACAACACTACCTCCGTCGCCCCCGCTGGGTGGGCACCGACGGTGAGTTTGGCCCCAACGAACAGTGCCGCACCGAGCACCACCGGCCTCGCCTACACTGCGCCCAACACCGATACCCTCAACCATGGCTACTACCGGCCCATCTCGGTGACGGCGCGTGTCTTTGTGGACGCGAATGTGCCGCCTGCCAATCAGTGGGACGACCCTGAGGCGGGTGTGTCGCCTGCGGCTACCGTCAATCTGACCTACACCGGCAGCCTTTTGAGCAGTTGGGCCTCCGTGCTGTCGAGCGCTACGCTCAGCCAGAACAGCGTGGTCTCTACTGGCCTCGTTACCTTTACCGATCTGCCTCCGGGCGAGTACACCATCAGTGTGCCTGCAAGCTCGGTGGCGAGCTACCTGCGCGTCCCCGGCAACACCGGCAGTGTGACCACGGGCCTCGTGCTGAGCGGTAATGGCTCGCTGACTGGCCTGGTGGTCAGTAGTACCACCAATGTCTTTGGCTATGTTGAGGCATCCACCATCACCGGCACGGTCTTCTTCGACCGCAACCAAGACGACGCGCTGGCTGGCGAGCCAGGCATGAGTGGCGTGACAGTGAACCTGCGTGATGAGACTGGCGCTGTACTCATCCCTGATCTCCAACCAGCCACCGGCGCTACCACGCAGACCGATAGCCTAGGTGTCTATACCTTCACCAGCCTGCTACCCTACACCTATACGGTGCAGTTCACCAATCCCGATGGCACGAACTTCGCCTTCCGCACCCCGGCGGCGAGTGACAACAGTGTTACGGCAACCGCTGCCTTGATTGGCACCACCGATCCCTTCCCCGTTGCCTCGGGCGTCACCGTGACGCGCCATGCGGCGATGGAGGGTACGGGCAGTATCACTGGTACCGTTTGGCACGATGAGGATGGCGACGGGGCGATTGGTGGCACCGAACCCGGCCTGGACACGGCATCGGTGACGGTGACCCTCACGGCCACTTTCCCCAGCCTCTTCTCCAGCGCGCCGGAAGTAACCCGTACCTACAACATCACCACTTCGGGCCTCTACACCTTTACTGGCTTGCCCAGTGGTGCCTACACCATGGGTTCCACGCCGCCAGCAGCGGGCGCTTGGGCCGCCACGGCGGGTGTTGCTCCGGCGAATAGTGTCGCCCCCTCGACGAGTGGCACCTACAATGCTGCTGCTGCCCTCACGCGCAACCACGGCTACTACCAGCCGGTTACGGTGACGGCGCGAGTCTTCTTGGATAGCCTCTTCCCCTCCAATAATCAGTGGGAGACTGGTGAGACAGGCATCACCGATGCTGAAGTGCGCTTGGCCTATACCGGCACGCTCACCACAACCAATTGGCCGGGTATCTTCACGCCCACCCATCCGCTAACCCGCACCTCCGACGGCAATGGCCTTGTTACCTTTGCTGGCCTGCCCCCCGGTGGCTACCGCCTCGAAGTGGTGACACCGACTGGTTATCTTGCAGTGGCGGCCAACCCCATTACGCAGACCTTTGTGCTGACGAGTGGGAGTGATCTTCGCCAGACGCAGACGGCTCCTGTTGGCACAATCAACGTCTTCGGCTTTGTCCAAGCGGCAGCCATCACCGGTACGGTCTGGTTCGATAGCGACCAGAATAACGCGCTGGGTGCTGCTGAGGCTGGCTTCCCCGGTGTGACGGTTGAGTTGCGCGACGAGGCCGGCGCTGCCTTCACGCCTGTTGTGACCACAACAGCCGATCCAAGCGGCGTCTACACCTTTAGCAACCTCCTGCCCTTTACTTACACGGTGCAGTTCAATAGCCCCGGCGCTACCTTCGCCTACAGCGACACGGTGAGTGGCAATAACAATGTCGCTACGCTGGATGTTGCCGATGGCCGCACCGCTGCCTTTACCACCACCACCGGGGTTACCTACACACGTAACGCTGCCGTGGTCGGTATTGGTAGTGTGGTTGGCTTTGCCTGGGAGGATAGCAACGGCAACGGCCTCATTGAAGGCGGTGAGCCTGCGCTACCTGATGCGAGTGTGGCGATGACCCTTACGGGCACCATTGGTACACCTGCAGCACCGATTACGGTCACGCGGGTGGCCAATCCGATTGGTGGGACGGGCCTCTACACCTTCACTGGCATGCCCAGTGGCAGCATTACAGGCCTCGTCTTCACCGCGCCTGCTGGCTACCAGACCACCATTACCAGTACGCTTACCACCGGCAGCAATGCGCCCACCAGCCTCCCGGTTGGCTTTACCGCCGCGACAGTGCCGGTAACCTACAACCAGGGCTACGTCCGACCTGTCACGGTGACCGGACGGGTCTGGTTCGATAATAATGCCGACGATGCCTACACTGGTGGCGAGGGTCTCTTCGAGAACGCCGAGGTGCATGTCGTCAACCTGACGGGCGATGTCACCACGACGGTGCGCACTGACGCCTCTGGCAACTACACTGCCACCGTTCGCCCTGGCAACCTTGAAGTGCGCGTGCCCAACCCCAGCACCACCAACTTCGCCTTCATCACCACTGGCACTGCTGACAGTGCGATTACTGGCACGGACGGCCTGAATCGTGGTGTCACGCCGCAGTTCGTGCTGGCTTCGGGTGCTGCTGCTGAGACGCGTAACGTGGGCCTCCGTGGTACCTTCACCATGAGCGGTGCCGTCTTCCTCGACGGCAACGGCGATGGCTTGGTGGGTACGAAGGAGCGCTTGGCTGACGCTACGGTCAACCTGACCCATACGGTCAATATCGTTGCCGCTGGCCCAGTCACGCTGACCACCACGATCAACCGGAGCTTTGTCTCGACCCTCAGTGCGACAACCAACTACACCATCCCCAACCTGCCTGGCTCTGGCACAGGTGGCTTCACCCTGACCTTCACCGCTCCGCCGACGACAACCACCCTTGTCCCGACGGTTGCTGGTCTTGGCACTGATCGCAGCAATGGCCCGGTCGTGACCGACACGCTGTCGGCTAACGCCACCTTCAACCAGGGCTATGCCAGCCCGATTACGGTCACGGGACGCGTCTGGTTCGATAACAGCGCCAACGACACCTATGAGGTTGGCGAGGGTCTCTTCAACAACGCCACGGTACACGTTGTCAACGTCTCGAGCAGCCCGGAGATTAGCCATACGGTGCAGACGGTGAATGGTTTCTACACCAGCACCGGCGTTATCCCGCCCGGCCAGGTTCTGATCCGCGTGCCTAACCCGAGCGCGGACGAATACAGCTTCTTGACGCTCAACAATGTCCAGAGCCATTTGAATGCTGTTAGCGCCGACGTCGCTTCGACGCCGCAGTTGGCAGTGCCTTCGGGTGGGACGCTTGAGCGCAACGCTGGTCTCACCGGTGTGCGCACGCTCACCGGTACGGTCTTTGTGGACACCAATGGTGATGGCACCCTGGAAGCCACCGAGACGAACCGGGTGAATGGCACGACGGTCAACTTGACCCACACTGTCAATCTGGTCACGGGTGGGGTTACGCTCAACACCGTGATTACCCGCACGGCGACGAGTGCTGCCGGTACCTACTCTATTGCCAACCTGCCCGCTTCGGGTACGGGTACGGCGGTGGTGAGCTTCACCGCACCTGTCGTTGTTCCGGCTTGGTTGCCGACCCTCACGGGTACGCCGCCGAGCGCGACCAACAGCGCCGGGCCGCTGGTGACGGGCCTGACCATTACCGGTACGACACCGCCCATCAACCAGGGCTATGTCCAGCCGGTCACGGTTACCGGCGTGGTCTGGTTCGATAACAACAACGACACGACCCTCCAGGCTGGCGAAGGCGTGGTCGAGGGTGTCTCCGTTGTGGTGACCAACACTACCCGTGGTGTTGGCCAGACGCTGACGACCGACGCCTCGGGCCGCTTCACCACGACGCTGCCGCTGCCCGCTGGTCAGTTTGTGGTGCGCGTGCAGAACCCGACCAATACCGAGTTCACTTTCGTTCTCACGGGGAGTAGCATCCTGAGTGATACGGTAGCGGTTCCGGGTTCGGCACAGAGTGACCCCTTCGCCGTGAACTCGGGCGTTACCAGGGATGTGGTGACGGGCCTCACCGGGGTGCGCAACATCTCTGGCCGCGTCTTTGTGGATAACGATGGTACGGGCCTTGTGGGCACCAAGCTCGCGCTGTCCGGGGCCACCGCCCGCCTCACGCAGACGGTGCTGCTCAATACCGGCACGTATACCCTCAATACCGAGATTGTGCGCACGGTGACCAGTGCTGATCTGGCTGCACCCACGGCCAGTTACAGCATTACCAACCTGCCCGGCTCCGGCACTGGCACCTTTACCGTTACCTTCACGCCGCCCGATCCGAGTTGGCAGCCGACCATCTCTGGTACGCTCACAACCCAGAGTAATGGCCCGGTGGTTACGGGTACCCTAAACAACGCCACAGCGCAACCCATCAACCAGGGCTACTACGAACAGGCACGCATCACCGGTACGGTCTTCTTCGACCGCAACCAGGACAACTTCCTGGCTGGCGACCCGGGCATGCAGGGGGTCACGGCGACCTTGCGCCTGGCTAGTGCGCCGAACACGCCGATTGTGACCACGACGACGACGATAACGGGTTTCTACAGGTTCGACGTCGCGCCGAACACCTACATTGTTGAGTTCGTCAACCCCGATGCCACGAACTTCCAGTTCACGACACCGGCAGCGAACGACAATGCGGTGGGTACGCTTTCCGGTACTAGTGGCCGCACCGCCAACATCGTTGTCGCATCGGGTACCCCCGAGACGCGCAACGCGGCGATGGTTGGTGTGGGTCAGATCACGGGTGATGCCTGGATCGACCCCAATGCTGATGGCGTGCGTGCAGGCGGTGAAACTACGCTGGATGGCATGACCTTCGAGTTGACCTTCCAGACCGCTGTGTCGCCCTACCTCGCCTCGACGACCATCACGCGCACGCTGAGCAATGCGACCAACTACAGCTTCACGGGCTTGCCGGGTGGCACGATTACTACGCTAACCTTCACGCCGCCGACGGCAACGCCGGCTTGGAACCCGACGGTCTACAACGCGGCGGATAGCAACCTGATCAATGGTGCGGCGAACGTAGTGAATGGGACGGGCTTTGTGGCCACTACTGGCGCGAACTACAGCCAGGGCTACTACCAGAACGCCACGATTACGCTGCGCCTCTTCGACGAGGTGGTGGAGGTCAACAATACGTTCGATGCGGAGGAGGAGGGCTTGGCGGGTGTCCAGGCGATCCTCAACCCCGGCCCGGGCCAAGTCACGCAGAACAGTGACCCCAATGGCTACGTGACCTTCACGGTGGCACCGGCGGCGAACTACGACCTGCAGGTGCCCTTGCCTGCCACCTACAGCCGCTCGCCGGGCAACGCCGAGATCCGCAGCACCGGCGCGATCGTTAGTGGTCAGAACTTTGAGTTGTTGAACTTCGGCTTCTACCGACCGAGTAGCATCGCCGGGCGGGCATGGTTCGACAGCAATGGTGATGGCCGCTACCTGATCGGTGAGCCCTTCATGCAGGGGCTGCGTGCCGAACTCTTCGGGGTGAATGGCACGACGCCGACCTTCGTGCAGGCATGGCCGGCAACCGACCTTGAAGGTGGCTTCAGCTTCGCCGGGATCGTGCCGACCGGCCCGGCCCCCTTGCCCTACACCCAGTACCGTGTCTGTTTCAACGTACCGGCGGGCTTCGTGCCCACGCAGCGGGTGGGTGTGTTGACCGATGAGGACAACAGCGACGTTCTTGCCGGTGGCGCCGCGCCCTTCTGCACCAGCGACTTCACCGTTGCCTCCAGCCGCGCCATTCTCTACATTGATGCCGGTTTCGTGGGTACCTCCACGATCAGCGGCCTTGCCTGGGAGGATGTCAATGGCGACAACGTCCTTGATGCCAGCGAGACAGGACGCATTGCGGGTGCGGTGGTGACGGTGCAGGTCACCTCGACGGTGCAGGTCACCTCGACCGCGACGCTTACGCCGACGGTGGCCACTATGAGTGCCACCACCGACGCGACGGGTGCTTACACCATCACGGGTGTACCGGCGGCGAGCAGCTACCGTGTGGTGAGTGTGACCCCGCCAGTGGGCTTCCTGCCCTCGACGGGCCTGCCCGCGCCGGGTGGCCCCATTCCGCCCAACGTTGCCAATCTCAACTTCGGTTTCTACCGCACCACCGAGATTGGTGGCTACGCTTGGCTCGACCTCAACACGGACGGCGCGGCGGTGGGTGAGCCACGGGTGACTGGGGTGACGGTGGTGCTGCTCAGCGGGACGACCGAAGTCTCGACAACGACCACGGCGGCTGATGGGAGCTATCGCTTCCCCAACATTGTGCCGGGTACCTACAGCCTGCGCTTCACGGCGCCCAACGGCCACGTCTTTGTCAGCAATGGAGGGGCAACGCTCACGCTTAGCAACATCAGTGTGGCGAGCAATCAGGGCCGCGAAGAGAACGTCGCGCTACGTGGTACGGCCAGCATCGCTGGTACGACCTGTGTGGACGAGGATCGCAGTGGCGACTGTGCAGCGGGTGATGATGTACTGGTTGGTGTTCCAGTGCAGTTGAGCGTCGTGGTGACGGGTGCGACCGCGCCCTTCACGGCGACTACGACGAGCGGCCCTGACGGCAGCTATAGCTTCGCCAACCTGCCTGCGGGCCAGGCTACAGTGACCTTCGGCACTCCGGCGGGCTACGTGCCCACGGGCACGGCCCCGGCACCCTTCGCGCTTGCGGCGGGTGAGGCGCGCACGGGCGTCAACCAGGGCTTCGCGGTGGATACCTTCCGCGTCTACTTGCCGCTGGTGCTGCGTGCGGCAGCGGTGACCCCGCCGCCCACGCCGCAGGCTGACCTAGAGGTGACGGCGATCAACGTCATCCCGGGTAATCCGCAGGCCTACACCCCGACGCGGGTGGAGGTCACCATTCGCAACAATGGCACCGCTGCGGCGGGTGGCTTCTGGGTGGACTTCTACGTCAACCCGACGGGTGCGCCGAACGTCAACCAGCGTTGGAACGACGTGACGTCGGCTGGTCACTTCTACGGCATCGCCTGGGAGGTGACGACACCGCTCCAGCCAGGTGAGGAGCGTGTGCTGGTGAGTGAGCCGCGTAGCGCGACCGTTCCCAACGGTTTCGCTCCCGAATTCAGCATCTGGCCGGGCCACTTTGCCAACGGTGCCAACCAGCTCTACGCCTACGTGGATAGCTGGAAGCAGGGCGACGCCAATGGCGCGGTCGTCGAGAGCAACGAGGGCAACAACCGCTTCGGGCGTACTATCAGCGTGACGCAGGGTACGGCTCCTGCCGACAGCGCCACGGTTGATCCCAGCTCGATCCCGATGCGGTGAGTCAGGTAGGCTGGGTAGGAACGGGAGGTTCGCCTCCCGTTCCTACCCCGTTTGACGCAAAGGCGCAAGGACGCAAAGGCGCAAGGTAAGACGTTTCCCTGTTCCTCTGTTCCTCTGTTCCTCTGTTCCTCTGTTCCTCTGTTCCTCTGTTC
>RSAS01000004.1:0-8423 GCA_003934145.1 Candidatus Viridilinea halotolerans
TAGACATCCGCCCCCGAGAGGGCGTTGAGCAGAGTGCTTTTGCCTGCATTGGTGTAGCCGACGAGGGCGATCACAGGCATGCCATTCTGGCGTCGGCGCTTGCGGTAGAGCTCGCGGTGGCGGTGGACATCGGCCAGTTGCTCTTTTAACGCCGCGATGCGACGATCAATCAAGCGGCGGTCAATCTCCAATTGGGTTTCGCCTGGGCCGCGCAGGCCAACCACACCACCTGCGGATGTACCACCACCCGTGCCGGCCTGACGTTCGAGGTGGGTCCACTGGCGGCGCAAACGGGGCAACAGGTAGTTGTACTGGGCCAACTCCACCTGCAAACGCCCCTCGTGGGTACGGGCGTGCTGGGCAAAGATGTCGAGAATGAGCGCCGTGCGATCCAGCACACCAACCTGAAGTTCCTCTTCGAGATTGCGCGTCTGGCTGGGACTCAGCTCATCGTCAAAGACAACCAAGCCCGCGCCGGTCTGATCGCGCAATGCGGCCACCTCTTTGACCTTACCGGGGCCAATGAAGAATTTGGGCGCGGGCTGATCGAGGCGCTGGAAGATACTCCCCACCACCTCAAGGCCAGCGGTATCAGCCAAGAGCTCCAGTTCGCGCAGCGAATCGGGGGCGCTCCAAGCGCTCTTCATGCTCGCCACCTCCGCGCCTACGAGGATGGCGCGCGTGCGCGGTTGCTCCGTCGTGTGGAGGCGCTTGCCGTCGTGAGTACGCTGATCTTCGATGGTCTTTTTCCTTCCTAGCAGCCCACGGGAGGGGGAAATTTGCGGTGGCCACGCCCCCGCGCCCCCGCCCGAATGGGGAAATTTGCGGTGGCCACGCCCCCGCGCCCCCGTCCGAATGGGGAAATTTGCGGTGGCCACGCCCCCGCGCCCCCGTCCGAATGGGGAAATTTGCGGTGGCCACGCCCCCGCGCCCCGCCGCATGGCTTGCATTTATGCCTTTACGATGCGTTCATTGTAGCACTACCATGCGCTTGATGTCATGGGACTTAAGGCGGAATAGGTCACTCGTTGCGCAGCGCCCGGATCGGGTCGAGCCGCGAGGCGCGGATCGCCGGGAAGAGCCCGAAGAAGATGCCTACCCCCGCCGAGATGGACGTGGCGAGGATGATCGAGAAGAGTGAAACGCTCGCTTTGAGCGTGGGGTCTTGCGAGAGGTTGTAGAGGACGAAGCTGCCCAAAAAGGAGAGCAGGTAGCCTAGCACAACCCCCAAGATGCCCCCGGCGAGACAGAGGACGAGGGCTTCGATTAAGAATTGGAGCATGATGTCGCGTCGCCGTGCGCCAACCGCTTTCCGTAGACCAATCTCTTTGGTGCGCTGCGCGACACTCACCAGCATGATGTTCATAATGCCGATGCCGCCCACGAGCAGCGAGATGCCGCCCACGGTGCCGAGGAAGGCGCTGAAGCCCACGGTGATTGCCTGGAATTGACTAGCCAACTGCGATGGGTTGGTGACGCGAAAATCGTTAGATTGGTAGGTGAGCCGATGTTCCTCGCGCAGCACTTGGGTCACTTGACGGATCGCCTCGTCCATCTGCTGCGCGTCGCGCACCTTGACGGTGAGCGTCGAGACGTCCACTTGGGGCGTGACATCGTTGCGGAAGAGGCGTTCGCGGGCGGCGCGATAGGGCATAAAGACCTGTTCACCCGGATCGCCAAATTGCCCCACCGCGCCGGCGACGTTGCTGCGCTGCGTGACCGAGACACCAACTACCTCGAAGGGCACGCCGTTGATGTTGATGCGCTGGCCGACGGCACCTTCAATGCCGCCAAAGAGTGTTTCGGCGACAGTGCTGCCAATCACGGCCACGCGCGCCCCGCTGCGCTCCTCCTCGTTGGTGAAATAGCGCCCATCGCCCAACTCTTGGTCTCCAATCAGGAAGAAGTGGGGATTGACCCCCTTGAGGCCAAAGATGAAACGTTCGCCACGGGCGCTCACGATGCCACTGCGGCTCAGTTCAATCGCCACAAACTCCACGGCGGGCGCACGGCCCGGCTGGAGCAGTGCGGCAGCATCGGCAGCAGTCAGGCGCGGCGCAAGATTCTCGCTCTCGTCTTGGCTATCCACACGCGGCGCAATATAGAGCGTCCCGATGCCCATTTTGGCAAATTCAGCATCGATCCAGCGCGAATAGCCTTCGCCAATCGCCAACATCCCTACCACCGCCCCGACACCAATAATAATGCCGAGCATGGTCAACAACGCCCGCAGCTTATGGGTAAGCATCGCCCCCCAGGCGATGCGAAAAGACTCGATGAGGGTCATGATAAGGTTCCCTTATGTTTTTGATGGGGGATCGCGGGCGGCGAAGCCGCCCCTGAAGATCGGCCTCATTCGTTGCGTGGGGGCGGCTACACCGCCCCCACGCAATGAATGAGGGTGTGACCAAAACGTGTAGGAAGGGGGTGCGGGGGAACCTGGTTCCCCCGCATTTCCCCCTGTCCGGCGGGGGGGGTAGGGCACCGCCCTACAGATTCCAGTCACACCCCAATGAATAAACTACTCCGTTCGCAGCGCATCAATCGGGTTGAGCCGTGACGCTTGCAGCGCCGGGAAGAAGCCGAAGGCGATGCCGATGGCGGCGGAGATACTGGTGGCGAGCAGGATGTTGGCCATGCTCACCGAGGCGGCGGCGCCTTCGGCGGCGAAGAGGTTGATCAGGATGAAGGTGCCGACAAAGGAGAAGAGGTAGCCTAACATAATGCCAAGCATCCCGCCGACGAGGCAGAGCACGAGCGCTTCGATCAGGAATTGCAGCATGATGTCGCGCCGCCGTGCGCCGACCGCTTTACGTAGGCCGATCTCGCGTGTACGCTCGGTGACGCTCACCAGCATGATGTTCATGATGCCGATGCCGCCGACAATCAGCGAGATGCCCGCCACAAGCCCTAAGAAGGCGTTAAAGCCGCCGATAACAACGTTGAATTGTGCGGCGATCTGTTCGGGGTTGATGATCGAAAAATCGTTGTCCTGGTAGGTGAGCCGGTGTTCCTCGCGCAGAATCAGCGTTACTTGACGGATCGCTTCGTCTATTTCGGGAACGCTGCGCGCCTTGACCGTCATGATGCCGACGTTGACCTGGTCGCTCACCTGGTTGCGAAAGAGGCGGGCGAGACCGGTCTGGTAGGGGATAAAGATCGCTTCGGCGGGGTCGGCACCGATGCTGAAGGAGCCCTCTTCGGCGGCGAGGACGCCAATCACTGTGAAGCCGACGCCGTTGAGGTTGATGCGTTGGCCCACCGCAGTGCCCATGCCACCGTAGAGTTGTGCGGCGACACTACGCCCAATTACGGCGACACGGGCGCGTTCGAGGTTCTCGTCGTCGCCAAAGATACGCCCGGCAGCGAGGTCTTGCGGCGTCACCGCGAACCATGACGGCGTGACGGCGCGCACGTCGTAGGTACCGCGCTCGCTCGCCCCGACGGCCTGCACGCGCTCGTTCCACTCAATGGCCACGTTTTCGACCGCCGGAGCGCGACCCGGTTGCACCAGCGCACTCGCATCGCTGGTCGTCAGGCGGGCGGCATTGACCACATCAAGGCGATTGCTATCAATAAAGGGCGCAACATAGAAATTGCCCGCACCAAGTTGGGCAAACTGGCCATTGAGAAAATTCTGAAAGCCGTTGCCCAACGCCAGCATACCGATTACCGCGCCCACACCAATGATGATGCCCAGCATGGTGAGCGCGGCGCGCAACTTATTGGTGAAGAGCGCCCCGAAGGCGATGCGGATGGATTCGAGAATATTCATAGGGGGAATGTGGTGTAAGATGAATGCATGATGAAAGCTGATTTCCTAATTGAAGCTGTTACCCTATAAAAACTATGCGCATCCTCATGCTCAACAACGAGTTCCCGCCGCTGGGCGGGGGCACCGGGACGGTCAATCGGGCGCTTCTGAGCCGTTTGGTGGCGCAGACTTCGTGGGAATTTGATCTGCTGACGTCGGCGCTGGGCCGCCATAAGGAGCGCGAACAGTTTGCCGAGCGGGCGTGGATCTATAAGGTGCCGGTCAATAATCGTAATCTTCACCATTCGAGTAATCGGGAGTTGCTGACCTATGCGGCGCTGGCGTTGCCTGCTGCGCTGCACTTGCATCGTGCCCGGCGTTACGATCTCGTCTTTGCGTGGAGTGCCGTGCCCGCTGGCGGGGTGGCGCTCGCGTTGCGCCGCCTAGTGGGGCTACGCTACATTTTGCGCGTCTGCGGCCCCGACATTCCCGGCTTTGAGCAGCGCTACGGGGCGCTCTACCCGCTGCTGACGCCGCCGATTAAGGCGATTTGGCATGGTGCCTCGCGTTTGGTGGCCAAGTGCCAGGGTGAGGCTGATATGATGCTGGCGGTCAATCCGCATCTGCAAATTGATCTGGTGCCGAATGGTGTGGATTTGGCCGCCTTCCCGCCCGCCCCGCTGGCCGACGGTGGCCCGCTGCGTCTGCTTTGCGTCGCCCGCCTAATTGAACGCAAGGGCCAACACCACCTGCTTGCCGCCCTGCAACACCTCGTTGCCGAAGGTCTCGATCTTCACCTCGAACTGGTTGGCACGGGTGATGCCGAGGCCGCTTTACGCCAGCAGGTTGCTACAGCGGGCTTGCAACAGCATACCACCTTTGCTGGTTACGTGCCGCGTGAAGCGATCGCGGCGCACTACGCGGCGGCCCACGTCTTTGTGCTGCCCTCCTACAACGAAGGGATGAGCGTCGCCACGCTCGAAGCGATGGCCGCCGGACTGCCCACGCTGGTGACGCGCACCGGCGGCGCGGAGGATCTGGTGGCCGAAGGGGTGACGGGCCACATCTTCAATTGGGGCGACATTGCCACACTCAGCGACCATCTGCGCCGTCTCGCCCACGACCGATCCCGCGTGCGGCGCATGGGCGCCGCCGCCCGCGAACGCGCCCGCGCATTCACATGGGAGGGCGCAGCCATGCGCTACCAGGCCATGTTTGCGGCGCTAAGACATGGTTCATAGCTACTTTACAGTTTGCCGCTGCCGCGCTGGGGGTGCGGGGGCATGGCCCCCGCAAAACCCCCATCCCAGTGGGGAGGTGTGGAGGGCTACGCCCTCCACACCTCCCCACAAACTGTAAAGCAGATCGCCGCAAGGCGAAACCATGTCTAACCGATCATGCATCCCGATAAACATGTTCAAAATGCAACATACACTGAATTGATGGCAACCAAAGCTCACCCTCTTCTGCGCTGATCGAACTGAACATCCACAGCTTTTCCGATTGGCGCACAAAATGATCAATGCGTCGTGTATCTTGGGCGATTAAGAGATATTCTTGCAGCGTGGCAATGCTGCGGTAGATCTCAAACTTGCGCCCACGATCATGACGTTCCGTTGAGGGCGAAAGCACTTCGATAATCACCACCGGATTGAGCAAGATGTCCTGGTTCGCATCGGCAAACTGCTCATCCCCACAAACGACAGTCACATCTGGATAGACATAACTTTGTTTAAGCGGAACGTTGACGCGCATATCGCTTCCATAGACGTGGCAGGGGCGTTGCTGAAGCTGGAGATAGAGGCTGTTAAGCGTATTCATAGTAATACGATTGTGAAGCGCACTGCCTCCGGCTTGGGCAATAACGAGTCCAGCATAGAACTCGTGGCGTTGATCGCTCGTCTGCTCGTGGGCCAGATACTCATCGGCGCTGATCTGCGATGGGGTAAGTGCAGTCATGAATCCGCTCCTGCATTGGATGTTGTCGCGCCATGATAGCATGCCCTGTTGCTGGCGCTTTGGCGGCAGGGTGGGTGCGGGAACCAGGTTCCCGCGCATCCTCCCGCCGTCCAGCGGGCGGCACCGCATGCGCATGAGCGTAAGCCTCTGGCGGGACTGCCGGCGGGGGTTGGGGGCGTGGCCCCATGCGCATGAACGTAAGCCTTGCGCCACGCCTTCCAATGGGGGTGCGGGGGCATGGCCCCCGCAGAATCCCCCCCTTTCAGCGGTGCGTAAGGGGCCGCAGGCCCCTTACGTTCATGCGCATGGGGCGGCTGTGCCGCCCCCGAAGAACGTTCTCCAATCGCGTGTTGGCGACTGCGGCGCCAACACGCGACCGAAAAAGGGTACAATAAGGCCCATTATGCAAACAATACCTCTTGTACAAATCGGACTCGGCGGCGTTGGCCGCGAGCTTGTTCGCCAGGTGCTTGCGACGGAGGCAGGTTTGGCGCAGCGCTACGGCATGCGCCTTGGCTACATGGCCCTCATTGATACTGGCGGGGTACTCGCCTCGGGCACGATGTTGAGCCAGAGTACGCTACAGGCTGCATTGGCCACCAAGGAAGCGGGAAATTCGGTGGCGGCCCTGACCGGCAGTGGGAAGGCGATGCGCTGGGGGGCGTTGGCCTTGCGCCAGCAGGCAATCTTCATTGATGCCACGGCGGCTGATGGTCACGAGGCGGCGCTGATTGCGCACGTTGACGCGGGCGATCGCGTGGTATTGGCCAATAAACGTCCGTTGAGTGCCGATCGCGCCAGTTTCCATAGCCTGACGGCGACGGGGGCGACGCGCTATGAGGCGACGGTGGGCGCGGGGCTGCCGGTGATTAGTACGCTGCAGAGCCTACGCGACAGCGGCGATACGCTGGTGCGTATTGAGGCGGCTATGAGTGGTACGCTTGGCTACCTCTGTAGCGAGTTGGAGGCGGGCAAAGCGCTCTCGGTGGCGCTGCGTGCGGCGCATGCCATGGGCTACACCGAACCCGATCCGCGTGACGACCTGAGCGGGGCCGATGTGGCGCGCAAGGCGCTTATTCTCGCCCGCACCTGCGGCCTCGACTGGGATCCTGAGGCGGTCGTCGCCGAACCATGGTTCCCGCCAGAATTGGCTGAGGTGAGCCGCGACGAATTTTTGGCTCGTGCCGAAGAACTGGATGCCCCCTTCGCGGCCCGTGTGGCCGAGGCGCAAGCCAGTGGTGGCGCCTTGCGCTACGTGGCTACGCTCAGCAGCGCCGGGGCCAGCGTCGGTCTGCGCGTGCTGCCCCCCGAACACCCGTTGGCCGGCTTGCGCGGCGCCGACAACCTCTTTAGCTTCACCACCGCTCGCTACAGCGAACGACCCCTCGTCGTGCGCGGCCCTGGGGCTGGCCTCGCCGTCACCGCCGCCGGCGTGCTGAGCGACATCATTGCGACCGCCCGCGAGTTGGGGCGCTAGGGCTTGTGCGCCTGACGCCGTTATGGCGGGGAGGCGGCCCTGTCGCGCCGCCTTCCCGCCATAACGCCGCGCCACTTACCCCAACCCCGCGTTCGCCCGCAACGCCACTGTGCCGTCCGGGGCTTGTGCCTCCAGCGCAACCTCGTTGTCGCTTGGGATGGCGACGAGGCGGAAGGGCGCGAGGTCGAAGAGGGGCGCTTGTCCGCGAAAGCTGAAGCTGGCGATCGGACGGGTGGTGTGCTGACGCACCAACTCCAGGAGCAGCACCGCCGTCAACGGGCCGTGAACCACCAGCCCCGGGTAGCCCTCTTCGCCCGTGGCGTAGGGGCGGTCGTAGTGGATGCGGTGGGCATTAAAGGTGAGCGCCGAGAAACGAAAGAGCAAGCGCGGATCAGGTGTAACCGTGCGCGTCCACGCCCCCTCCGGCG
This sequence comes from Candidatus Viridilinea halotolerans, assembly GCA_003934145.1. Classification (GTDB taxonomy): domain Bacteria; phylum Chloroflexota; class Chloroflexia; order Chloroflexales; family Chloroflexaceae; genus Viridilinea; species Viridilinea halotolerans. The sequence goes on from RSAS01000004.1 coordinate 7,619, forward strand.
CTGCCGGTAGCGCAAGCGGCGTCGGCGCGGCCACGGCAGCCCCCGGCTCGCGGTAGACAATCTCTTGCTCTTCTTCAATGCAGAGTTGATCGCCTTGCAAGTAGTGGTAGCCCACCGTAACAAAGGCCAGATTGCCGCTGCGTCCGCTCTTCTGTGTAATCGCACGAATGATTCCGGCGCGACGGGCGGGCTGTCCAATGCGCAACGGCTGAATAAAGTTCAAGCGCGATCCGGCAAACATGCGCCGTGGCAACGCAATCGGCGGCATAAAACCGCCCCGCTCCGGGTGTCCGTCAGCGCTGAGTTTTGCCTGGGGCGCTTGGGGTAAAAAGTAGAACCACTGCCACAGGGGCGGCAACGCAGCGCCTGGCACGAAAGTCTCTGCCGGTAGATCAAGCGTCGCCGCTGCGGCGCACGCCTGTGTTGCGCCAATGTAATCCTCGACCGTCTCGGTACGGCCCAGCCAACGCTCAAAGTTTTGATCGTCCATGATCTTCTCCTTATCGATTGGGTGTGACTGGAATCTGTAGGGCGGTGCCCTACACCCCTTTGGACGAGGTGTGGATGCGCGGGAACCAGGTTCCCCCACGCACCCTTTCTGCGCCCGATGGGGGATGGATGCGCGGGAACTAGGTTCCCCCACGCACCCTTTCTGCGCCCGATGGGGGATGGATGCGCGGGAACCAGGTTCCCGCGCGCACCCTTTCTGCGCCCGATGGGGGATGGATGCGCGGGAACCTGGTTCCCGCGCGCACCCTTTCTGCGCCCGATGGGGGATGGATGCGCGGGAACCAGGTTCCCGCGC
>RSAS01000004.1:8523-12806 GCA_003934145.1 Candidatus Viridilinea halotolerans
TGCGCCCGATGGGGGATGGATGCGCGGGAACCAGGTTCCCGCGCGCACCCTTTCTACACATTTTGGCCACATCCAAACCAATATTTTGCGACAACAAAGGCTCTAACATATAATACCAGCATATGTCTGATGACTTCAAGCTATAGGATGGAGGGTCTCGACGTGCCAAAGCATGCTCGTGCGACTACGCATGGTGAACCAGAGTCCGAGCAGGCTGCATCGCAGCAGCCCGAGGCCGTGACGGAGGCGGGAGCGCAAACGGAAGTAGGGACGCCGACGGAGGCGCCGCCGCCCAGTCCTGTGACGGATGCGTCTGCCGATCATGAACGCTTGCCCATGAGTGGCATCCGCGTGATTGATGTCGGTAACTTTTTGGCTGGTCCCTATGCCGCATCCATTCTGGGTGAGTTTGGGGCCGAGGTGCTGAAGGTGGAACACCCCATTTCCGGCGATCCGATGCGCCGTTTTGGTACCGCTACGCGCCGCCACGATGCCACCCTGGCGTGGCTCAGTGAGGCGCGCAATAAGAAGTCGGTAACCATTGATCTGCGTCAGCGCGAAGGGGTGCAAATCTTCCTCAAACTGGTCGCGAAGTCCGATGTCTTGATCGAGAACTTTCGCCCCGGTACGATGGAGGAGTGGGGCTTGACCTGGGAGGCGCTCAGCGCCGCCAATCCGGGCCTCCTGATGCTGCGCGTGTCGGGCTACGGCCAGACCGGCCCCTACCGCCGCCGCTCCGGTTTTGCCCATATCGCCCACGCCTTCGGCGGCCTCTCCTACTTGGCGGGCTTCCCCGGCGAGACGCCGGTGTTGCCAGGTACCGTGCCGCTCGGTGACTATATCTCTAGTCTCTATGGCGCCATTGGTATCATGGTTGCCCTGCGCCACCGCGAAAAGACGGGCCGCGGCCAAGTGATTGATGTCGGTATCTACGAGGCGGTCTTCCGTCAACTCGACGAGATTGCCGCCGCATACGGGCTCTTCGGCAAAATCCGCGAGCGCGAAGGCGCTGGTAGTTTTGTCGCCGTGCCCCACGGCCACTTCCGCACCCGCGATGACAAGTGGGTGGCGATTGCCTGCACCACCGATAAGATGTTTGAGCGCCTCGCTGAAGCCATGGAACACCCCGAGTTGGCCTCGACGAGCCTCTATGGCGATCAGCGCAAACGCCTCGCTGCCCGCGATGAGGTCAACCAGATCGTGATCGAGTGGGTTGGCACACTCAGCCGCGACGAGATGCTCGAACGCTGTCTGGCCAAAGAGGTACCCGTAGGCAAACTCAACAGCATCGCCGATATTTTCGAGGATGAACACTTCCAAGCCCGTGGCAACCTCGAACGCATTCAAGAAAACGATGGCCTTGGTGAAGTGGTTGTCCCCGGCGTCGTCCCCCGCCTCTCCGCCACCCCCGGACGTATTGCCAACCTCGGTCCGCCCCTCGGCAATGCCACCTACGAAATCATGCGCGAAATGCTTGGTATCTCCGCCGAAGAGATTAAGCGTCTGCGCCAGCATAAGATTATTTAGTTTTCACCGGCAAGTTCGCTGGCGCTCACTTGCCGGTGGGGAGCTTTTTGGGAGGGCTACGCCCTCCCAAACCCTCCCGCCCGGTGGGGAGCTTTTTGGGAGGGCTGCGCCCTCCCAAACCCTCCCGCCCGGCGGGGAGCTTTTTGGGAGGGCTGCACCCTCCCAAACCCACCCATGAAGGACGATATTATGAGCGAAGAAAAGACATCCGTCCTCCCGCTCGCGGGCATCCGCGTGATCGATGTGGCCACGGTGATCGCCGCACCCTACTGCGCTACCCTCCTGGGTGAGTTTGGCGCAGAAGTACTCAAGGTTGAACACCCGATCGGCGGCGATGCCCTGCGCCGCTTTGGGACGCCTACCAGCCGTGGCGATACCCTGACTTGGCTCAGTGAAGCCCGTAATAAGAAGTCGGTGACCATTGATCTCCATCGCCCTGAAGGGGTGGAAATCTTTAAGCAGTTGATCGCTGGTACCGATGTCCTCTGTGAGAATTTTCGCACCGGCACCCTCGAACGCTGGGGCTTGGGTTGGGAGGTTCTGCATAAGATCAATCCTCGCCTGATTATGCTGCGTGTCACCGGCTACGGCCAGACCGGCCCCTACAGCGACCGCCCCGGTTTTGCGCGTGTGGCCCACGCTGTCGGTGGGATTGCCTATTTGGCCGGTATGCCCCGTGGTACGCCCGTCACTCCCGGCTCCACGACGCTGGGCGACTACATGACCGGCCTCTACGGCTGCATCGGCGTCCTGATGGCTTTGCGCCACCGTGATCTCACCGGCCAGGGGCAGTATGTGGATGCCGCGCTCTATGAGTCGGTCTTTCGTTGCACCGACGAACTCGCGCCCGCCTACGGCATGTATGGCATCGTACGCGAACGCCACGGCCCCTCCCACAACGATTTTGCCTGTCCCCACGGCCACTTCCCCACCCGCGAAGGCGGCTGGGTAGCCATCTCTTGCGCCACCGACAAGCTCTTTGCGCGCCTGGCCCAAGCCATGGAACGCCCCGAACTCGCCTCCTCCAGCATCTACGGCGACCAAAAGGCGCGCCTCGAACATCGCCACGATGTCAATGAGATTGTGCGCGATTGGTGCGGCTCGCTCACCCGCGAACAAGTTCTCGAACGTTGTTACGCCACCGGCACCCCCGCCGCACCGCTCAACAACATCGCCGACATCTTCGGCGACCGCCACATCCACTCCCGCCGTAACCTCCTCGCCATTGATGAACCCGGTATCACCGAGACGGTCATTGTCCCTGCGACGGTTCCCAAGCTCTCCGAAACCCCCGGCAGTATCCGCCACCTCGGCCCCAAACTCGGCGAACACACCAACGAAGTCCTGCGCGACATCCTCGGTATGGACGAAGCCACCATTGCCGATCTCCACGCCAAACGGGTGATTTAGGAAGGACACGCAGTGCATGAAAGGCATCCTCACCGGCCTACGCATCATCGAAGGCTCGGCCTTTGTCGCCGCACCGCTCGGCGGGATGACCTTGGCCCAACTCGGGGCCGATGTCATCCGCTTTGATCCCATCGGCGGCGGCCTCGACTATCGGCGCTGGCCCGTCACCAAAGATGGCGCAAGCCTCTTTTGGGCCAATCTCAATCGCGGGAAACGTTCGCTCGCCGTGGACATTCGTAAGCCCGAAGGTCAGGAATTGCTCACCCGTCTCATCGCTGAGCCGGGTGAGGGCAAGGGTCTCTTTAGTACCAACTTCCCGCCCCGTGGCTGGTTGAGCTATGAAGCCCTGCGCGCCCAACGCGACGATCTGATCATGGTCAATCTGCTCGGACGGCGCGACGGCGGCTCCGAAGTGGACTACACGGTCAACCCGCAACTCGGTATGCCCTGGCTCACCGGCCCGCCCGAAAGCAGCGCTCCCGTCAATCACGTCCTGCCCGCCTGGGACATGGTCGCCGGCCAGATGATCGCCGTCGGCCTGCTCGCCGCCGAACGCCATCGCCGCCTCACCGGCGCAGGCCAGTTGGTAACCCTGGCACTCAAGGATGTCGGCTTGGCGATGTTGGCCAATTTTGGCCTCGTCGCCGAAGTGATGGTCAACGCCAGCGACCGCCCGCGTTACGGCAACTATCTCTATGGTGCCTTTGGCCGCGATTTCGTTACCCTTGACGGCAAATCCGCCATGGTCGTAGGTTTAACCGCGCTGCAATGGAGTGCGCTACGTAAGGCGACTGGCATGGGCAATGAGATTGACGCTCTGGGTGTGCGCTTGGGGCTTGATCTGAGCGAAGAGGGCAACCGTTTCAAAGCGCGTGAGGCGCTGGCCGCCCTGTTTGAACCCTGGTTTAAGGCGCGCACCTTAGCGGAAGTGGCCGAAAGCTTCAACAGCCACCGCGTCACCTGGGCACCCTACCGCACCATCCGCGAGGCCCTCGAACAAGATCCCGACTGCTCACTCGACAACCCCTTGCTGAGCATGATCGAACAGCCCGACGTTGGCCGCTACCTCGCCCCCGGCTCACCGTTAGACTTTAGCGGCGTAGAACGGCTTCCCGCCACGCCCGCGCCGCGCCTCGGCCAACACACCGAAGAAATTCTCAGCGAACTCGGCCTCAGCGGTGGCGAAATCGCCCACCTATTCGACACCCAAGTAGTCGCTGGCGTGTAGATCACAGCTTCCCGACGGGGGGGTTGGGGGCATGGCCCCCAAGCATGTCCTCCTGGGGGTTTGGGGGCATGGCCCCCAAGCATGTCCTCCTGGGGGTTTGGGGGCATGGCCCAATACC
>RSAS01000570.1 GCA_003934145.1 Candidatus Viridilinea halotolerans
GTAGGGGCTTTAGCCCCGCCGATAAGCGAGGTTCGTAGTAGGGGCTTTAGCCCCGCCGATAAGCGAGGTTCGTAGTAGGGGCTTTAGCCCCGTAAGCAGCCCTTGGGCGGCGCTAAAGCGCCTACTACAAGCGGGTTTTGGGGCATCCCCAAGCTTACGTTCATGCGTATGGGGCTGCGCCCCCAATCCTCTTTTGGCTCTCTCGGATTTCCCGGACTAAAACGTTCGTGCGCCAAGCGGCATGGCTTCCTGATGCGCTAAAGCGGAGGCGCTCCGCACGAACTTGGCTGAAAACCGGATAAAAGCCCGGGAGATCCGAGAGAGCCGGCGGCTTCGCCGCCAAAACGGAAGAAAAAAGTCCTTCGGGGGAGGCGAAGCCTCCCCCGAACCCCCGCCTGCATCAGGTTTGATTATACCATTGCTCGGTTTGGGATGGAGTTATGGTAGCATGGTATGATCGTTTTGGTGTGTGTTGACGGCTTCGCCGCCAATACGCAACAGCATTACACAAGGACACGCTCGTGAGCTATCGTTACGTGCTGCTCATCTTGGTACTCGGCTTGGTGGCGGCGGGCTTGGGGAGTGCTCGGCCCGTTGGGGCGCTGTCGCCAACGATGGTGCCTGGCGAGGTGCTGGTGCGCGTCCACTCGGGCGTGGTGCTGAGCGGGCTGGGACGCACTGCACACCAGAGCCTTGATCGGCGCTTGGCAAGCAGCGGGATCGTCGCGGCGACGCCCCTCCAGCCGCTGGAGGGACTCTATCGCGTGGAATTTGCGCCGCAGCGTGACCCACAGGTGGTTGCGGCAGCGTTGGCGGCTGATCCGCTGGTGATCTACGCCGAGCCCAACTATGTGCGCCGTGCAGCACGCTGGCCAAACGATGAAATCTTTGCCCAACAGTGGAATTTGATGATGATCCAGGCCCCTGAAGCCTGGGACATCACAACTGGCGGGCCGGTAATTGTGGCCGTGCTGGATACAGGGGTGGATGGCCAACACCCCGAATTGGCGGGCAAGGTGTTGCCGGGTTTTAATGTGTTCACGGCCAGTACACCACCCTTTGACGATAATGGCCATGGCACGGCGGTCGCCGGGATTCTTGGTGCAATAGCCGATAATGGCATCGGGATCGCGGGAATCTGTTGGGGTTGCCAGATTCTGCCTGTCAAAGTACTCAACGCCCGCGGAGTCGGCAATGATGCGGGTGTCGCGCTCGGCTTGCGTTGGGCAGTGGATCAGGGGGCGCGGGTGGTTAATTTGAGCCTCGGTGGCGGCGAGGATAGCCACACGCTGCGCGGTGCGGTGCAGTATGCCCTGGATCGCGGCGTGGTCATTGTGGCCGCTTCCGGCAATGAGCGCCGCGAAGGCAATCAGCCCAGTTACCCCGCTGCCTACGCGCAGGTGATCGCGGTGGGGGCGACGGGACAGGATGATTGGGTGACCGAATTCTCGAATACGGGCGACTACCTCGATCTCGTCGCGCCGGGGGTGAATCTCTGGAGTACACTGCCGGGTGGCCATTATGGCCGTCCTACGGGCACTTCGTTTGCTAGCCCGCATGTGAGCGGCGCAGCGGCGCTGGTGATCTCGTTGCGTCCCGATTTGGGGTGGTACGATGTGAGTTGTATTCTTCAGGCAACCGCTGATGATCGCGGCATGCCGGGGCGCGATGCCGAGTATGGTTGGGGACGCTTAAATCTGTTGCGCGCCGTGCAGTTGGCTAGCAACTACCCTGGCTGCCCGTTCGATGGCCCCGCGCCTGCACCACAACCCGTTCCGGTACCCGATCCGCAGCCCGCACCACAGCCCGCACCACAGCCCGCGCCGATACCCGTCCCGGATGTCCCGCCGGCCTTTGCACCAGTGCCGCCGCCGCCGCCTGACGCCGATCTCTACTACTTCCCCGAGACGAGCCACACGCTGCGCGGCGGCTTCCGACGCTTCTGGGAGAACCAAGGCGGCTTGAGTATCTTTGGCTTCCCGACGAGCGAAGAATTCCAGGCAACCGGCAGCGATGGCCGCAGTTATACGGTGCAATACTTCGAGCGCTACCGCTTTGAGTTCCACCCGGAATTGCCGCAACCCTACGATGTGCAACTCAGCCGCATTGGCGATGAGGTGCTGCGCACGAGTGGGCGCGACTGGTTTGCCTTCCCGCGTATGGGCCAAGTGCCCGGCTGCCTCTATTTCGCCGAGACAGATCAATCAATTTGTGAGCCCTTCTTGAGCTACTGGGTGAGCAATGGCATTGAGTTTGATGGGCAGATCGGCAAGAGCTACGCCGAGAGTATGGCGCTCTTTGGCATGCCCATTTCGCCCCCGCAAAGCGAAGAGGTAACCCCCGGCGTGATGCGCACAGTACAGTGGTTCGAGCGGGCGCGCTTCGAAGATCACGAAAACGGGCGTGTCCTCCTGGGTCTATTGGGCAACGAAGAGACGCGGCTGCGCGGCTGGCGGTAGATGGTTCAGGGTTCGGGGTTCGGGGTTCGGGGTTCGGGGTTCGGGGTTCAGGGTTTAGGGTTCGGGGTTC
>RSAS01000654.1 GCA_003934145.1 Candidatus Viridilinea halotolerans
TCCCAATCACCTATCCGTGACTTGCCGAGCGAATGTTCTGTCCGCCCTTAAACCCTCCGGCGGGGGCTTGGGGGCTTGGCCCCCACAGCCTCCCCCGCCGGCGGGTCTTAGGGCGGTAGCCCTAAAAACGAAAAACGCAAGGGGGCGGCTGAGTCGCCCCCTTGCACCAATGAGAAACTAGCACCTTACGGCGCGCCGACGGTCAACTGGATGGCGAAGTTGCGGGTAAGCCCGCCACCTTCAGCGACGATGGGGATGGTATAAACACCCGGCGGGAGCGAATTCGCGCTGCTGATGGTCATAGCGACTTGCGCCCCAGCAGTGGTGGGGAGCACCAGATCGCTGGCAAAATCGACGTAGATGCCATCAGGTAGCGCGTCGCCGGTGTCGAGGTAGACCATGTCCGGGTAGACGCTCAATGCCGTCTGGAGGGTCAAGTTGAGCGTAGCGCTCTGGCCCGCAGGCAGTGTGAGGGCCGCCTGGGCGGGCGTAATGGTGTAAACGGCGACCGGGACGGTGAAGCTTATCGTTTGCGAGCGCACGTCGCGCTGGGCGGTGCTATAAAAGGCACCGATTTGGAAGAAGACGGTATCACCGTAATCGAAAGCATCAAGCTCAAGGAAGGTGGCATCGCCAACAAATTCCTCTTCGCTCAATTGGTCTGCTGCCATACCCCAGTAGACACGATACTCGTCAACGTCGGGATGGTTGAGTGGTGCCCACTCCAGATCGATGCCTGGGCTATCGAGTGTAAGGGTCTGCGAGAAGGTGGCGTTGGCTTGCCAGCTTATGGGCCAGCTTGCCGTCTGATCAACCGTGATCGGCGCTGGAGCGTAACGTTGGATCGGCTCGTTGCGCGTATCCTCGACTTCGACGTAGATATGGTAGGTGCCACTTTCAAGTTGACTGAGATCAACCTCGACCTGTTGGCGACTGCCATCTACCGCCGTTGGGAGTTCAGCGGCCAGCTCTTCGCCGTAGTAGGCGGGGATATTCTCACCGCTCGCAATGGTGAGGTTTGGCGCCTCATCGTTCGCATAGATGCTCACGATGGTATCGGCATCGGCGGCGGTGACCTGCCAACTGACCCGCGCCTTTTGACCGTCAAGCAATTCAACCGCCACTTCGCTCAATTCGGGGGCTGGGATGTCGGTGACATAGGTTGCGATGTAGCGATCGTTGGTCACGTTGCAACAGACAGCCATCTTCCAATCGCCCACTTCCGCATCGTCAACGTAGTAGATGACATCTACTTCGACCAGCGATTCGGTGTCCAGTTGGAGGGTGGCACGCCGCTGGGTGGCGTCACCTAGCGCAAAGATGCTGTAGGTATTGCCGGCGACTATTTCGACATTGGCCATGGTATGTACCGTTTGCCCAGCGGCCTGCAATGCAAAGGTGTAGGTACCCGGGGCAAGGCCGGCGTAGCCATTCGCTTGGGCAAAGGTGAGATCTTGGAGCAGTGTGGTCGCGCTTGGCCCGGCGGTAGCCACCAGGCTGATGCGCTCGAGATCGCTGAAGAGGTTGACGAGGCGCAAGCGCGCTTCACCATATGCAGGCGGCGTATTGTCGTCAAGCAGAACGAGTAGCCGGGGGCTCGGGGCCAGGGCGGGTGCCACCGGTGCGCTGCTCGCTGCCTGTGGATTGCCCCGCGTACCAGAGGTGGCAACGATGGGCAGGTAGGTGCGTTGCGGAGGCACCAGCGCCGTGACAAGGGTGTAATCCTGGTCGTTGGCTAAGGTCACGTTGGCCAATTGGAGCATGGTGCCATCCTGCTGGCGCACGGTGGCTTGGTAGGTACCTGCGCTTTGCGGAGCGTAGTTGCTGGCACGCGTAAGGTCAACGTTGCTGAACACCTCACGCGCTTGTTGCTCCAGTGTCAACTCCAAGGACGCGCTGCCCGGTAAGGCCTGCATGAAGCGCAAGAAGGGGCGCTCGTCGGGCGCATCCTGCTCAATCCCAGGGTAGATGGGGCCGGTGTACGCGATATCTTCATCATAGAAGACATTCTCGAGTTGGGTCGTGGCCTCGATCCGCGTACCATCAGGACGGATCAGGCTAAAGGTCGGGGCATTGCCAATGCGGGCGAAGAGGAAGGTCGCATCCGCCTGGTGGGCAATGGGCGCAGCAAGCAAGACCTCACCGTCACTGGCGAAACTGATACGCTGGCTGCCAACGGTCACTTCACTGAGTTGAATCCCCTGGGTGCTGGCCAGTTCAAATTCAGCTTGGGCCGCTTGCACGACAAGGGGCGTCACGAGTTGGTAACTATCCACATTGGTGAAACTCAGGTTTCCACTCGTGTTAATGAAGAAGCCTTTGCGGTGGCGAATCGGCCCAAGGCTCATCTCGGCAGTGCCTTTGAAGCCCCATTGGCCATTGCGGAACTTGCCCGCTTCTATCCCGACAGAGCCGAGCCTGATATCATGGGGTGGCAAGTTTATCGCGAGACGCCACCATCCTTTGCTGAAGATCTTCCCCTTGGGAATACCAACCTCCATGATCCCCGTGCCGGTAAGGTGTTCGCCACGGTGATCGGCCCAAGCGCGGACGTTGAGATTGCCACGCGCAACGACCAAGTCAAGGTTGAGGGTGCCTCGGAAGCCGTCGAGTCCAATTGAGGCGCCAGCACTTGCTGCTGAGAAGTTGAAGACCTTGACCGTCCCCTCAATGCCCATACTCAGCGGCTTCGCGGCGAGCGTAACATCGCCGCTGGCGCTTATAATGGAAACGCCCGCAATTTTGGTTCCCGCCGAAATTTCGAGGCCGACTTTGATCGAGACGACATCGCTCGTCAGGACGACCGTGCCACGCACACCCGTGATGAAGAAGGGGGTCTTGGGAATGGGGATGTTACAAGAGACCGAGAGCGATGCTTCGCGCAGGGCGATGTTGGGCAGCGCCGAGGGCAGCAAAACCGTATCACCGGCGACGGCATCGCGGTACGCGTCTGCGCGCACCATCGGGTTGGGCATGGCGGCGATGTCGGGGCTATAAGTAGCGTGATCGATCTGGTATTGTTGGCGTTGGGCGGGATCCAATTCGTCAAGCGCCATGACCGGATTGCCCGTCCCCGGCTGCAAGAAGATGTGTACCGCCACCCCAAAGCCGCTACAGCCCGGCGCACCAACGCTGGGCAGGCTGAAGGTGCCCGCACCACGCAGCGAGAAACCACCGTTTTCGGTGGCGATCTCTGCAATAATACCGCCCAGGGTAAAGTTACCCGCCTTGATCGTTGGCAAGACCACCTTCGCACTAGAGAAGGTGATGAAGGGGGCTTGCGGCGAGATGACAAGGTTGCTGACATCGGCACCCGGCCCGCCACGCCACTGAGCGGGGGCATTGATCGCTGCCCGACCCACAGCGAGGGAACCATCATCACGCAGTTCAATATCGCTGATGGCAAAGGTAAAGCCGGCCACGTTGAGCGCAAACGCTTCCAACTTTCCGCCGATGCGCCCCTCGCTATCAAACCAGAGATTGCCCGTCACACTGACGCTGTTGCTGGGCAGATTTACCGCAACCGAGCCGGCAATGTTGAGTTTATAGCTTTGATGGCTTGCGATCTCAAGGCTGCCTTGGCCTCCGGTGAGCGTAAAGCCGCTGCTTCCGCCAATGCGAATATCAGGCAGCGCAAAAGAGGCGCTGCCCTCGCCTATACGCAGGCCGTTCGTATCAATCGTAACCTGCGTTAACGCCGCCTCTACGTTGCCGAGCTTTTCCGGTAGCTTCAGGGTTGCTGCCTCGGCGCTGAGGCCGTTGCGACTGATGCTGACCGTTGTAAGCTCAAGGCTGGCCCCAGCCACACGTAGTGCCGGCAGATGCGGCAGATTGACCGCCAGACTGTCGCTTGCGCCGTCGTAGGTGCCACTAATTTCAACCCCGGGGAGCTCGTTCTGCGGAATAGTAAGCGCGAGCTTGCCCGTAAAATTGGTTTCTTCGCTGAATTGCATATCATAGATACGCAACTTGACCGTCTCCGTATCAACTAGCGTGAGGGTTTGGGGTTGAGCATCATTGGCAAAACTGCTGCCAATACCGAGTACGAATAGGGTGAATACCGACAATGCGAACACGAAACGGAGAATGCCCTGTGATTGTTTACTCAAAGCATTCCTTCTTTCTACTGTACAAGATATGTTGAAATGTCCCGACGGCGATTCAACGTATTTTTTATTTACAATTAATCCTCCTTCTCTCAAAGAATTGTATGTGACCAAAAGGTATAGCAAGGGTGCGCAAGGGAACCTGGTTTCCTCGCATCCTCCCAGCAACATTGTGTAAGTAGGGGGTGCGGGGGAACCAGGTTCCCCCGCATTTCCCCCTGTCCGGCGGGGGTGTAGGGCACCGCCCTACAGATTCCAGTCACACCCATAACATAATGAATAAGGAACTTGACAATGAACGACCAACAACTCCACCGCAACACCGGCCTCGATTTAGTACGCGCCACCGAAGCGGCGGCGCTGGCTGCCGCCCGCTGGATGGGCATGGGCCCGCGCCGCGAGGCCGAGCTTACGGCGGGCGCGGCGCTCGCCCAGACGCTCGATACGCTTGAGTTTGATGGGCAGATTGTGATTGGCGAAGAGGGGCGCTTGGGCACGCTGGCCGCGCTACCGAGTGGTCGCGCCGTCGGCACGCGCCGTGGCGTGGCCGTGGATGTCTTGGCCGACGCGATTGATGGCCGTCGCCTCCTCGCCCGTGGGCGCACCGGCGCGGTCGCGGTGGCGGCGGTGGCCACGCGCGGGAGCATGTGGTCGCCGGGGCCGGCGCTCTACATGGAGAAGTTGGTGGTCAATCGCCACGTCGCGCCAGCCTTGGTGCCGGAATGCCTGACCGCACCGGCGGCGTGGACGCTCGGCCTGATTGCGCGCGCGACGGGCAAGGCGGTGCGCGATCTCGTGATCTTCGTGCTGGAACGCCCGCGCCATGGCGATCTAATCGCCGAGATTCGGGCCGCTGGGTCGCGCGTGATGCTGGCCGACGATGGCGACATTGCCGGCGCTGTCTTGGCCGCCTCGCCCGACGGGCCGGTGGATGCGCTCATGGGCGTCGGTGGGGCCGCAGAAGGGCTAACCGCCGCGTGCGCAGTGCGCTCCTTGGGTGGCGCAATGTTGGCCCGCCTGGCCCCACAGAGTATTGATGAGCGTGATGCCATCCTTGAGGCGGGGCTGGATCTGCGCCGCGTGATGCGCTGTAGCGATCTCGTAAACTCGCAACAGATCTTCTTTGTTGCCACGGGCATCACCGATGGGCCGCTGTTGCAGGGGGTGCGCTTCAACGGCGACCGCGCCATGACCAATTCGTTGGTCTTGCGCAGCGAAACACGCACGCGCCGCCAGATTATTGCAGAGCACTTGCTGGAGGAGGAGTGAGGTGGGAGAGCGGAGATGGCCACCACGCACTACATTGGTGCGCTGCATAGGGCTCACCCATTCTGAGACAAGGTTCGTAGGAACTTTACAGTTTAGCGCTATGCATCCCCCTACATCCCCACATACAGTGGGTTACCAAAAAGCCACGGCTTGCCCCCGATGTGCGCCTCAATGCGGTAGACGCCTGGGGCGTTAATGGTTTGGCGTAGCCGCCGCCGCCCACTGCTGAGCAATTGACCGTTGGCGATCAGTTGCACTTGGGCGGCATTGAGGCCCACATCAACTTCGAGCAGCAGCGGCCCATCCCTAAGCGAAGCTGTGTCGCCGATGGCGTAGCACGCATTGGCGCAGGTGGCGCTGAAGGCGAGCGGCGCGGCGCGCCCATCATGCCGATTGACGAAGTAGCTGCGCCCCTGTGCTAGCGCCGCATAGACCTGCTGCGTCGCCGTGGCATCATCGCGGCTGAGCGGCTCGTGCAGCAACAAGTAGTTGGTGAGCGTACCAAAGAGCCAGCGGTAGGAAAAAACTTCCACCTCGCCCCAGGGGACGGGGTGTTTGAAGGCGTGGGCGTCTACGCCGCCAACGCCAAAGGTGCGCCGTCCGCTCATGTTGAGACGATCCCACCAAGCGAGCGTCGCGGGCGTGGGGCCACTCAACCCGAGTGCGGGCACAAAGAAGTTGAGGTAGCGATTGCGCGGCGTCAGATGTTCCGTCCAATCGCTCATCCAATTCCAAATTTCCAGCCCCACCGTCTGCCCCGCCCGCTGCCGTGGGCCATCAATCGCCCAATCATCCCAACGGTAGATCTCCTTGACCGTATTAGTCACCTGCTCATCGGGATGGGCAATAATGCCAAAACCGCCACGGGCATAGACTTCGTCAATGAAGGCTTGAGGCGGAAGATCACGACTCACCACCGTATCCACATTCAGAGCGAGAAAATGGTTGTGATCGGGCGTAATCTCGTGGCCAACAATCACCAGCAGATCGTTATGCCAGCCAGCAAAGGGCGCACCCGCCAGCGTATCGTGGTCGGTGACAATAATCCAGCGCAGGCCCGCAGCCTGCGCCGCCGCAATCACGTCGGGATAAGTGCCCGTGCCGTCGGAGTAACGCGTGTGGATGTGGAGCGCACCGGGGTAGCAGAAGGGGTAGGTCATATTTTTTATGTTTGCGGGATAATTCAATCCAACTTGACAGTTTGCGAGGATGCGAGGATGCGAGAATGCGAGGATGCGATGACACAAGGATGCGATGTCCTCGCGTCATCGCCTCGCGCATCCTCGAAAGATTGTAACGTAGCATCCCGCCTTCTGAAGCCATCCCTTGCTGATCTAAAAGGGGGTGCGCGGGAATCTGGTTCCCGCGCACCCCCTACCGTAAAGCCGCTTAGCGCCGATCCAACAAGCGCCAGCCGCCGGGCAGCGCCAGCGCAGCGATGACGATCTTGAGCGCAGTACCGGGGAGGAAGGGCAGCACCGCTAAGCCAAAAAGCGCCGTCACACTGACCGAGCCGGTCAGCATGAAAGTGGCAGCCGTGAGCCACGCAAAACCACAGACAAGAATGATCAACTCACCCACCAGCATCGCCGGGATGGCGGTGCTCACCTTGCGATCCCAACCGCGATTGGCCAGCAGACCAACCACAAAGGCGGCCAAGGGGAAAGCCAAGAGGTAGCCTGCCGTCGGGCCAATGATCACCGGCAGGCCCATGCGGATCGGGCTCCAAGCACTTGTGCCCATAGAGAAGACCGGCAGGCCCAACAAGCCCTGCGCCAAATAGGCCAAGAGCGTAATCGCTCCCAGACGTGGCCCGTAGAGTGCGCCAATCAGATAGACCCCCAACGTCTGCCCGGTGATCGGCACGGGCGTAAAGGGCAAGTGGACACTAATCTGGGCGAGCAGCGCCATGAGAATGGAACCAGCCAACACGAGCAGACCGTCGCGGACGATGGGGTTGGCCAGGGAGCCGCGTGCAGGCACGAGCCGATCGGCGAGCGTACCCGCGGTTGTGACGCCAGTGGTCATGTGGTCACTCCTTCACTTCTTGAGGCGAACGATGAGAGCTATTGTACCGCATAATCCCTTCTTTTGCGGGGGCAAGCCCCAAACGCTCTTTCTTTGTTGCGTGGTGGCGGCTGCGCCGCCACCACGCAACAAAGAAAGACTTCGGGCGAGGCGCAGCCTCCCCCGCCCTCCGCCGCAAGGCTTAAATAGAGATAAATCTTAACAGACTGTTATCAACAGTTTTCGCCGCAACCAACGCCGAAATGCTATTATGAGCATAGCTTCACAAACTTCTCGTGGCCTTGTTTTGGCCGGAAAGGCTGTTCTATGGCACGACCTAAGCGCCCCCCCCATCCAATGCTCGCGGTGGCCCGCAACCACCTCCAGCAACTTGATGAGGGCCTTCACGAGCAGCCAATCCATTTGCGCATGCTTGATGGCCCGCCTGGGGCGCCACGCTACGCCGTCTATGTTGGGGCGTGCGAGCGCGCCGGGCCATGCCCGTATGGGGTTGAAAATCAGTATCCATGTCCGGTGTTGGATTGTGAATTACGCCATTCGCTACGTCTGCTGCTCGACCGCGACGGGGAATTGGTTGAGGTGCTACGTAGTGGTGTCCGTTGGACGGCGTGAGGGTGGGTGTATGCGGGAGAACCAGGTTCTCCCGCATACACCCACCCTCACGTTGGTGTAGGTTGCGCAGTAGCGTCAGCGTTGCTGCAAGGAGGTTGGTATGTACCGTCACATTTTGGTTCCCCTCGATGGCTCCTCGTTAGCCGAGCAAGTCTTACCCCATGTCCACGCTCTTGCCGCAAATGAGGGCACGAGTAAAATTACGTTGATCCGCGCCGTTCCCCCCATCTTTACCACGAGCGTGGACTACAGCGGCATGCTTGCGACCACAGCCGCCGATGCGATTGAGACGCTTGAAGATGAAGCCAAAGCCTACCTTGAACAAATTGCGGATACGTTCCGCGCCGAAGGCTATACCGTGCAAACGGAGGTGAGTGCGATGCCTGCGGCTGAAGCGGTCTTGGATTATGTCGATAGCCAGCAGGCCGACCTGATCGCCATTGCAACCCACGGGCGCAGCGGGATCAGCCGTTGGGTCTTTGGCAGTGTGACCCAGAAGGTCGTACAGAACAGCTCTGTGCCCGTATTGGTCATTCGTCCGCAGGATGTCTAGGCAGGGAGGATGGGAGGGAACCTGGTTCCCTCCCATCCTCCCGCTCTCCGGTGGGGCATGGCCCCCGAAGCATCCCCACCCCGCGAGCGGGCCCGCCGACGGGGGGGCGGGGGCCATGCCCCCGAAGCATCCCCACCCCGCGAGCGAGCCCGCCAACCGGGGGTTCGGGGGCATGGCCCCCGAAGCATCCCCACCCCGCGAGCGGGCCCACGTTACGAAAAAAGAATCCTTAACGCAACTTGGGCGCTTGCGACAACACCTCAGCACCGTCGGCAGTGATGAGTGCGAGATCTTCGATACGAATGCCGCCCCAGCCCTCGATGTAAATCCCCGGTTCGATGCTGGTGACCATACCTGGGCGCAGGTGGACGGCGGGAGCGTTGGCGGCGGCGCGGCGCAGGCCAGGCGCTTCGTGGATGTTTAGGCCGACGCCATGGCCAAGGCCGTGACCGAACTGATCGCCGTAGCCCGCCGCAGTGATCACGTCGCGCGCCAGGGCATCGGCTTCGTGGGTGGCGAGGCCGGGGCGCAACCCCGCGATGGCGTTGCGTTGGGCCGCTAACACAATGTCGTAAATTTCCCAAAAGCGGGCATCTGGCGTGCCCAGGGCAATCGTGCGGGTCAGATCGGCGTGGTAGCCATCCACGCGCGCCCCCATGTCAATAACGATGGGTTGGCCTTCGCCGAGTGGCGTATCGCCAGGTTGGGCGTGGGGCAGGGCACTGTTGGGGCCAGCCGCCACGATGATGGGAAAGGAGATCGCTTCGGCGCCGCCGAGTCGCATGGCCACCTCGAGCATCCAAGCCGCTTCGCGCTCGGTGGTCTGCGGGGTGATGCGCTCCAGCACGGCGGCAAGGGCCGCATCGGTGAGCGTAATAGCCCGCCGGAGGGTGGTCAGTTCCGTCTCATCCTTGACTTCGCGCAGACTCTCGACCAAATTCTGTTTTGGATCGAGGCTGATTGCGCTGCCCAACGCTTTTTCCAACTGCTGGTGTTCGGCTAACGTCAGGTGGGCCGCTTCGCACGCAATCGTCTGCAAACCCAGTTCCTCGGCCATCGCTTTGAGCAACTTGGGCAACGGGCGTTCGGCATAGTTTACTTCGCAAAAGGTAAAGTTAGGCGCTTCGTGGGCGGCTTGGATGGTGTAGCGACTATCAGTAAAGATAATAGCGGCATCGGCGGTGAGCAACAGCCAGCCATAACTGCCCGTAAAGCCGCTCAGGTAGCGGCGGTTGGTTGCCGAACCCACCAGCAAGGCGGTGATCGTCTGTTCAGCCATGAGCGCCCGCAGTTGGGCGAGGCGGTGATCCATTGGTTGTCTCCTTATTTTTGCTGCGCCGCACGGGGGGATTTTTCGGGGGCCATGGCCCAATACCTTTCAAATAAGGACGAGCATAGACCTCACAGGTCTTTCATGACGGCATCCCAATGCGGCAGGGAAGACCTGTGAGGTCTTATTTGAAAGGTATTGGGCCATGCCCCCAAACCCCCGCCGCACGGAGGGGGGGAGGGTGCGTGCGGGAACTTGGTTCCCGTGCACCCTCCCCCTCGTCAGGCACAATCGCACCTACGGCGTGTAGGGATTGGACGCCGGGATCTCGGCCTCGATCAGATCGCCACTGGCGGGGTCAACGCCGGTGGTGAGCGAACCGTCGGCCATGGCGGCGAAGATTTCGTCCAGCTTGGCCTTCACGCTGTCGGGAATGCTCGCGTCGGCCATGTTGAAGGAGGCTAGGCCGATGCCATCGCCAGCGGCGTCGTAGACGGCGATGCCGTTGCCCACGAAGGTGCCATCAACCACCGAGCCAATCGCGTCGGCGACGGCCACGTCCACGCGCTTGATCGCGCTGGAGAGGATGCGATCGGCACCGGGGGCCGACCCGTCGGAGAAGGTGGTCACGAACTCGTCCTGATCCACACCGATCACATAAGCACCCTGCTCGGCGGCGGCCTTGATTGCGCCCGATCCGGTGGGGCCACCCGCGCCGAAGATCACGTCGGCATCGGCGCCGATCTGCAACTCAGCGGTCGAAGCGCCCAGCGCCGGATCGATGAAGGTGGGCAGGTAGACGCCCAACAGGTTGATGTCGGGGTTCACATAGCGGGCACCGTTGTCGAAGCCATGCTTGAACTTCTTGACCGGCGGAATCTCTACGCCAGCCACGATCCCAATCGTGCCGGTCTCACTCATCATGGCCGCCAACGCACCTGCCATAAAGCCGGCCTGGTCCTCGCGGAACTGGAGGCCCAACAGGTTGTCGGTGAAGGCACCCGGCTCGTAGAACTGGTCAACCCCGATGAAGAAAATGTCAGGGTTGGCCGCCGCCGCCGTCGCCGTCGCATCCTGAATCAGGAAGCCCACGGTGACGATGACATCGAAGCCTTCATCCACAAAGGTCTGGATGTTGGCGGCATAATCGGCCTCAGCGACCGTCTCGATATACTTGTACTCAAAGTCATGCATGGCCTGCGCCTGCAGCACGCCATTGTGGGCGAACTCGTTGAACGTGCCGTCGTTGACGCGGCCCAAGTCGGTTACGAGGGCTACGCGCAACTGAACATCTGCTGCTGGGGTCGTCGCTTCAGTCGTCTCGGCGGTCGCTTCGGTCGTGGTTGCAGGCGTTGTTTCAGCGCCAGGGGCCGTGGTCGGTGCGGTCGCAGCCGTGGTTGGCGCAGCGGGGACAGTGGTCGGCGCGGCGGTCTGACCGCCACAAGCCGCCAGCGTGGGGATGATCAGCATGATCATCATCAAGAGGGCAAGCATCGATTTACGCATACGAAAGCAATCTCCTTACAATTAAATACCGATACTACCGACGAACGTGTGGGGAAGGGGCCAGACCACCTCCTTTCTAATGAATGTTGGTAAGCCGCTGCTTACGTTTGGGATTATAGCATTTTGTGGTGTGGTGGCGGCGATGCCGCCACCACACCAGAGTGGTGGGGCGGTGCCCCAAACCTTCTTTTTTTGTTGCGTTGTGGCGGCTTCGCCGCCACAACGCAACAAAAGCGTTGGGTGCGACCAAAATCTGTAGAGCTGCGCCTCACGCCCTGCCGGACGGTGGGAAGGGTACGCGAGGGAACCAGGTTCCCTCGCGTACCCTTCCCACGCATATACCCTACTTATCGATCCGATCCTCGCGCCAGCGAAACACAAACTGCTTATCGGTCGCCCGATCTTGGCGGAAACGCCAGAGGCGGGTGGGACGCCCGCGCCCCTCGCGCATCAAGGGCGTCTCTTCGAGCAGATCGGCCTCTTTGATCTTGCGATAAAAATTGCCCTTATCGAGCTTTTCGTCTAGAATTTGTTCATAAATATGTTTTAATTCTAGAATTGAAAAGACTTCAGGCAGAAGTTGAAACGCCAACGTCGTATATTCCAACTTGGAGCGCAAGCGCCCAAGGGCGTAGGCCAAGACCTGATCGTGGTCAAAGGCCAACGCATCGGGCAGGGTGCGTACCGGGAACCACTGCACATCGGTACTCTCATCGCTAACGCGAAGCTGCTGCTGGTCGTCACGCACGAGCGCGATATAGGCTACGCTAATCACCCGTGTGCGCGGATCGCGCCCGACCGCACCAAAGGTGTAGAGCTGTTCCAGGTAGACATCGCGCACCCCCGTCTCCTCTTCCAGTTCGCGGCGCGCCGCATCCTCCAACGACTCATCCATATTGATAAAACCGCCTGGAATGGCCCACAAGCCCTCAAAAGGCCAATGGCGGCGCTGCACCAGCAACACATGCAACTGCTGGCTGATTAGCGTAAAAATGACCACATCTACCGTCACCGACGGACGTTCATAGCGCGTCGCATCGTAATTCCCATTCGCTGTTTGCATCTCCGTCGCTCCTTGTTTATTTAGACATGGTTTCGCTGCGCGGCAATGTACTTTACCGTTTGGGTGTGACTGGAATCGGTAGGGCGGTGCCCTACAACCCCGTCGGACAGGGGGAAATGCGGGGGAACCAGGTTCCCCCGCACCCCCTACCTACACATTTTGGTCACACCCTTACCGTTTGACGAGAGGTGCGGAGGGCTTGGCCCCTCCGCATCCACTCCATCGGAATGGGGGTTTTGCGGGGGCCAGGCCATACGCGCATTAACGTAAGCCTCTGGCGGGCCTGCCGGCGGGGGTGCGGGGGCCAGGCCCCCGAAAAATTTCCCCTTCTGG
>RSAS01000193.1 GCA_003934145.1 Candidatus Viridilinea halotolerans
GCATTGGGAAGCCCTTCCCAGAACAGGTGAAACCCTTTGAGGGCCGTGCCCCCGCGCCCCCGCGCCCCCGCGCCCCCGCGCCCCCACCAACGCGAGGAATTCTTTGGGGGCGCTGCCCCCATGTCCCCGCGTCTCCGCATCTCCGCGCCCCCGCGTCTTCGCTTCCCCATTGGAAGGAGCTCGCTTTGGCCCCAATCATCCACTGGTTCCGGCGCGATCTGCGTTTGGCCGACAATAGCGCCTTGGCGGCGGCGGCGCACGCTGCGGGTGGGGCGGTGTTGCCGGTGTTTATTTTTGATCCGGCGTTGCTGCGGGGGCGTTTTGCGAGTGCGCCGCGCACCGCTTGGCTGCTGGCTCATCTGCATGCGCTGGCGGCACAATTGGCGGCGCAGGGCTCGCGCCTCGTGATCCGCCGTGGCGCACCTGTGGCCGAATTGGTTGCGCTGGCGCACAGCGTTGGGGCGCGGGCGGTCTATTGGAATGTTGACGATACGCCCTATGCCCGCGAGCGCGATCGGGTGGCTACGAACGAGTTGCAAGCGCTGGGGCTTGAGGTGGCTCGTTTTAAGGATGTGGTGGTCTTGGCGCGCGACGAGGTGCTGAAGCCTGACGGGACACCCTACACGGTCTTTACGCCCTATGCGCGCCGTTGGCGCGAACGGCTCGCTGCGCAGCCGGTGGTGCTTCAGCCCGCTCCGCGTTTGGTAGCGCTAACAGTGTGGCCCCCTGCGCAACCTATGCCTACGCTGGCCGAACTGGGGCTGCCTGCAACGCGTGTGCCGCTGCCCGCCGCTGGCGAGACGGCGGCGTTGGAACGGTTGCACCAGTTTGCGGCCCCAGGTGCTTCCGGCCTTGCCCATTACGCCAATCAACGCGATATGCTGGCGGCCAGCGGCACCTCGCGTCTGTCGCCCGATCTGCGTTTGGGTAGCCTGAGTGTGCGGGTAGCCCTGCAGGCTGCGTTGGCGCAAGAGACGCATGCCACGCCAGAGGTACGCCAGTCGCTTACCAGTTGGGTCAACGAGTTGATCTGGCGCGAATTCTATACTCAGATCCTCTACCACTTTCCCCATGTGCTGCGCGGCGCTTTTCGTCAGGCGTATGATCTGCTACCATGGGAAAACGACGCGGCGCAGTTTCATGCTTGGCAGACGGGGCAAACCGGCTACCCGGTGGTTGATGCGGCGATGCGTCAGTTGCAGGAAGAGGGCTGGATGCACAACCGGGCACGTATGATCGTTGCTTCGTTTCTGAGTAAAGATCTGCTTATCGATTGGCGCTGGGGCGAACGCCACTTTATGCACCTGCTGCTTGATGGCGATCCGGCCAGCAACAACGGCGGCTGGCAGTGGGCCGCTGGCACCGGCACCGATGCGCAACCCTACTTCCGCATCTTCAATCCTACCACGCAAGGCCAAAAATTTGATCCTGAAGGCGACTACGTGCGCCGCTACCTGCCGGTGCTGGCGCGCGTGCCTGCGCGCTACATCCACACGCCCCATCTGCTGCCCCCCGCCGAGCAGTTACGCGCTCAGGTGCAGATCGGGCGCGACTATCCGTTGCCCATAGTTGATCACAAGGTGCAGCGCGCCCGGGCGCTGGCGCTTTTTCGGCGCTGACGCGCAAGGGTGGGGCTGCGCCATGCGCGTGAACGTAAGGGGCCTGCGGCCCCTAAAGCCCCGCTGGAAAGGGAAATTTTTCGGGGGCCATGCCCCAGTACCTTTCAGATAAGGACGAGCATAGACCTCACAGGTCTTTGATGATGGCGTTCCAGTGCAGAAGAGAAGACCTGTGAGGTCTTATTTGAAACGTATTGGGCTGGGCCATGCCCCTTCGAAGAGGCTCAGGGCAAGCCCGAACCCCCGCCGGGGGCTTCACGTAATGCGTATGGGGCCTAACCCTCCGCATCCCCCCCCATACACCCAACGTCCCACGGCGTGGTGAGGCGTGACAAGGAGCAGCATCATGCCCCGTATCACTCAAATTACCCACCATGACTTTGAACGTGCGCGGCACAAAGCGCTGTTGAGCCAACTTTTGGCATTGGTGACCCAGCATCCCAATGAGTTGTTGCCCTTCGACGAGGTGCGTGCGCGCTTGCATGTCCACGGACGCCACTACTTGGGCTTTCAGATTGTGCCGATCAACCAGATTGTGGGCAGCGAAGGGCGCTATAGCGATTTTGATCGCCAGTTTGCGCCGCGCCATGCAGCAACCAAGTTCCGCTGGATTGCGATTGCGCGCACCCACCACGAAGCGGTGGGGCTGCCGCCGGTTGAACTCTACAAACTCAGCGATCTCTACTTCGTCAAGGATGGCCACCATCGTCTCTCGGTCGCCCGTGCGCACGGGCAGACCGACGTGGAGGCGCTGGTTACTGAACTTGAAGTGGATGTGCCGCTTGATGCCACGTTGAGCATCCGCGACCTGCTGCACAAGGAGGAGTATAGCGACTTCTTGGAGTGGACGGGTTTGGCCCAACTGCGCCCCGATCAGCGCATTGAGTTGAGTGAACTGGGGGGCTACCT